>CAMYKJ010000065.1 GCA_947258945.1 uncultured Ectothiorhodospiraceae bacterium | reverse complement strand
ATACCAGGGTGTCTGCATCCCGCAGGATAAGGTCGATCTCGCCGCGTCGGCAGCGGTAATTCCGCTCCAGCAGGACAAGACCGCGGTCCGCAAGATAGTGACAGGCACGTTCCTCGGCCGCGCGACCGCGGTCACCGGCCTGCATGTCAGCGTATCGAGCTTGAAGCCTGTGTGTCCGGCGCCTCGGACTCGAGCAGGACCGGCATACCCTGGCGAAAAACGGCGCAGCGCAGCGTGCGGTTGAGGTGGCCGTCGTCAGACAGCGACAGGTTGCCGGTGACGCCGTGGTAGGCACTGAACATCCCCTCATTCAGTTCGCCGAGGTAGGGAATGACCCGGTAGGCATCGATGCCCAGCGCGTACAGCCGTGCATAGCGTATGGCCTCGTTCGGCCAGAATTCACTGATACCCCGCTGCAGGTGGTTCCAGCTGGCACGTTGTTCCAGTGTCCAGGGCGTATCACAGAAAATAATTCCGTTCATGTCCGCATCCTTGTCGCTGTCCGGCCTGCCCGAATACACGCGTGATGTGGTATAGACGGGGAGATCGGATGCACGATAGAAATCCAGTTGCGGCCTGATCAGGCGGGCCTGGCGCGGGGCCGCCGCCAGAAAGACAAAATCGGCGTCCTGGCGCCGGCGCGGTTCGAAGTCCAGGTCCCTGCCCAGCTTCCGGGTGAGGTTCTGATGGCGTGCCTTGCTCACATCGAGGTTGAGCAGGTCCTTGAGGACCGGACCATGATCGGCCTTGCCTGAATCGTAGCGTTGCACTTCTGCGACGCGTCCGCCGAGCATTTCCCATTCCCCGGCAAATGCGGTGTACACGCGTTCGCCCCACTCTGTCTCCGGCAGCAGTGCAATCGCCCGCGCGTGGCCGCTGCGCCAGGCCAGCCGGGCGACCTCGCGGGCCTCGTCCTCGGGCGCCAGTCCGAACTGGTAGAGGGCCGGGTTGTACAGCGACGGGTCGGTAATCCGGTTGAGTCCCAGCATCTCCACTTCCAGCGGCATTCGGGACGCCAGCGCCTGTACGGATTCCTTGCGCAACGGTCCAATGACGAACTGCGCCCCGTTCGTGACCGCATCGAGATAGGCTGCCACGGCGCTGTCCGGCGTGTCACCCGAATCGTAAAAGCGGAGTTGTGGCCGCAGGCTACCCTCGGGGGTGTCGTAATAGGCGGCGACGATGCCGTCCCTGATCGCATGCGCGGCGCCCGACAGGTCGCCGTGCAGGGGGAGCAGGACACCGATGTGCGCGGGCGGCTGCCCGGCTGCCCGCATGCTGTCGAGCAGGCGGGTCAGAAACTCACCCGCGGCCGGGTGCAAGGGATAGCGACGCTGCCAGTGCGGTGTCACTTCGGCCAGGGCATCCGGTTGTTGCAGGTAGAGCCGCGTCAATTCGACCAGTTCCATCCATCCGCCGAGGACGTCCGGCGGGGGTGCGCTGCGCAGTGTCTGCAGTTCCTGGTCGGTCAGGCTGTTTACGGCGTCCCAGATCGCGCGCCGGTTCACCTGCTGTTCCTCCGGGTCCGTCAGCAGCGGGTCGAGCAGTACGCGCTCCCTGGCGGCGCGGAAATACTGCGAGTTCTGCAGCCTGGCATCCGCGCGCAAGCGCCGGTAATCCGCGATGAACGGGCCGCTCTCCGGCACCTCCGCCAGCAGTGTCAGGACCGTCTCCGGTCGCTGGCCGGCCAGCGCGATGGCGGCCCGCAGCAGTGTATAGTGCTGGCGATTGTGCTCCGACAACGGCGCCGTCGCCAATTCGTCAAGCAGGGTCGTCGCCCGGTCGGTTTCGTCGCCGCGCACCAGGCTGCCGGCGGCCAGCAGTTGCAGTGTGTGACGTTCGGCCCCGGCGGCCGTGCGGGCGGCGTTCAGGTATAACTGTGCCGCACCCTGGTGATTGCCGTCGGCCTCGAGCTGTTGCGCCTGTTGCTGCAACCGCTCCAGGCTGCTGCCCGGTGCGATGGTCATGACCTGGCCGCAGCCGCTCAGGAGGGCGGTCAACAGGGTGGCGAGCAGGAGGAATCTGGTAATCGGCATCAGGGATAATACGTAGATGGCAGTGGCGGTGACTCTACTGAAAAGCGGCATATTCGTCCACCTTTATGTATTTGTTCCTGTCCCTGCTAGGATGTTCCGGTCATGGGCGCACACGCGAAAAATCCCGGCAAGCTCTACGTGGTGGCCACGCCGATCGGCAACCTGCAGGATATGTCCCCGCGGGCGGTCGAGGTGTTGTCCTCGGTCCCGGTCATTGCAGCCGAAGACACCCGTCACAGCAAGAAGCTGCTGGCGCATTTCGGTGTAGGAACGCGTCTTGCGGCCCTGCACGACCACAACGAGAGAAGCATGGCCGGCACCCTGGTCCAGCGGCTCGGGCAGGGTGAAGACGTGGCGCTGATCAGTGATGCCGGCACACCGCTGATCAGCGATCCCGGTTATGTCCTCGTGCGCATGGCGCGCGCCGCCGGTATCGATGTGCTGTCCGTGCCGGGACCGTCCGCGCTTACCGCGGCGTTGTCGGTCGCCGGCCTGCCGACCGACCGGTTCCGGTTCGAGGGATTTTTGCCGGCGAAACAGGCGGCCCGCCGGCAGCGGCTGGCCGAACTGGCGACCGAGACGGTCACGCTGGTGTTTTACGAGTCCAGCCACCGGATCGTGGATTCATTAGCCGACATGGCCGGGTGTTTCGGGGCTTCCCGCGAGGCGGTCGTGGCCCGCGAACTGACCAAGGTCTTTGAAACGGTCCGCGCCGGCACGCTGGGCGACCTGCATCGGGAAACCGGTGAGGATACCCGGCAGCAGAAGGGCGAGTTCGTGGTGATGGTGCAGGGCGCCGCCACGGATGAGGCTGCACTGGATGAGCAGGTCCGCCATACACTCGCAGTGCTGTTGGAGGAATTGCCACTGAAACAGGCCGCCGCACTGGCGGCGAAAATCACCGGTGTGGCAAAGAACCGTTTGTATGAGTATGGACTGAAAATCAAGGGCGCTTAGGTGGTCGATATGTTGTTGGCCGATAGAGCGCGATAAAGGAATATACAAATACTATGCGAATCCGCCTGAAATTAAGCATCGTACTGTTTGCGACAGTGCTGGCGACGCCGGCGGCTGCAGCATCCGGTTTAGACCTGCGCTGGTTGTGGGATGACCGTTGTGCTGACTGTCATGGGCACTCGGGTGATTTCGCCCGCAGGTTTCTGAGCGTTACCGGTGGCGAGTTGCAAGGACGGCACCACGTCCACAATCTCCGCCAGTTTATGCACAATCATTACCTCGCAGGTAACGAGGTCGATGCAGTCTTGAATATGTTACTCGCACAGGCGAACAATCCGGCAAGATTCAAGGGCGAGTGTGCCGCCTGTCACGACACTGCCGCTGTGTTTGTTCGCAATTCGCTGGAGCTTCGCGACGGAGTACTCTACAGTCGCGACTCCGGGCGCCCGGCTCGGGACTTCCTTGTTCATCACAGACAGCTAAATTCAGATGATGCCAGTTTCTTTGTCAATCTTCTGACGCGTGTCGCCCATGAGGTCTATCGTCCGTAGCCCCGGCTTGCACTCAATGGGTAATCGGACGGATTTATTTTCTCGTGGTGTGACCATCCGAATCACCGGTTGTGGGCGGGAATTGACCTGCAGTCTGCATTTACGGGTAATTGCACTGTACGGCGCGAAACGATCCAGACCGGAAATACATTATTTGTTCACGGATGAGTGATTATGCTTGAAGTGGCCGTAGCCTCCGGCAACCAGCTTGCAGCGGATGCCGGCGCGCGGGTCGCGCACGAGGGGGGAAATGCGGTTGATGCGGCCATCGCCGCGTCACTGGTTTCCTGTGTGGTCGAGCCCGGCGTCTGCTCGCTGGCGGCGAGCGGTTTCCTGACCATCTGGCCACCCGGCGACGCCCCGGTGATGATAGACGGAGCCGCGGTCATGCCCGGTACGGGGCTGCCGAAGAGCCGCTTCGGGCAGGCCACTGCGGAGGTCATGCTCGAGTATGGCGGCGGTATGCGCACCACGGTGGGCCACGGTTCGGTGGCGGTGCCCGGTAATCTGGCCGCCTATGCGCTCGCCTCCAGTCGCTATGGCAAGGTGCCGTGGCGCGTGCTGGTCGAGCCGGCCTGGGAGCTTGCGCGTGACGGTTTTCCCCTGTCGGAGGCTTCCTATCTCTATCTGCAACTCACCCACGAATCGATCTACGGCTGGGATAAACATAGCCTGGAGACGTTTTATGATGCTGACGGCGAACTCTACAAACCGGGCAGCACGGTACGCATCGAGCACCTGGACGAAAGCCTGCGCTGCATTGCCGACAGCGGCGCGGACGAATTCTACCGGGGTGACCTGGCCAGGCAGATCACCGCCTGCATCGAGGCCCATGGGGGCATTCTAACCCGCCGGGACATGGCAGGTTACCAGGCGCTGTTGTCACCGACGCTCGATGTAGAGGTGAATGACTGGACGGTGGCAACCGATTCCCCGCCGGCACTGGGCGGTGCGGTGCTGGTCGCCATGTTGCTGCTGATGGGCGACCGGCCGCAGGATGTCTGGACGCCGGCAGAACTCGAACACCTGATTCGCGTTCAGGAGGCGGTGCTGGATTTCCGCTACGACCACCTCGACGGCAGCGAGGACCTGCCGGGTGATGTTCAGAATCTGCTCGAACAGGCATCGACAGGGGATTTGCGCAGCTTCCTGTCATCGCCTTCGACCGTGCATGCCTCGGCCGTCGATTCTGCCGGCCTGGCCTGCTCGGTCACGGTATCGGCGGGGTACGGGTCGGGCGTGTTGCCGCCGGGCACCGGCATTTTTATGAACAACAGCCTGGGTGAACTCGAACTGAACAGGCGCGGTGTACACGTGTGGAACCCGGGCAGCCGCCTGCCATCCAATATGGCGCCGACCGTGGCGCGTCACCGCGACGGCGCCGTGCTCGCGATCGGTTCGCCCGGTGCCAGCCGGATTACGACGGCAATTCAGCAAACCCTGGTCAACTTCATGCAGCTGGGTATGCCGTTGCAGGCCGCCGTGGATCACGCGCGTCTGCATGTCGAACAGGCCGATGGCCATATGCTGGTCGCCTATGAGGAGGCCCTGCCGGTACATCAGCTGGATGTGCCGCAACGCATGTTTCCGGGCATCTCCATGTATTT
>CAMYKJ010000064.1 GCA_947258945.1 uncultured Ectothiorhodospiraceae bacterium | reverse complement strand
CATCGATGCCGACCGGACGGTCATTTTCATAGCGGAAGGTGAGCTGGCTTTTGGCGTCCGGTCGCAACCAGGACAGGGTGCCGTTCTTGCGCACCTCGGCCTGGCGTTTGACCAGGCGATGGGCGAAGGTGATGGGCGCCGGCATCAGCACGTCCGTCTCGTTGCTGGCATATCCAAACATCAGGCCCTGGTCGCCGGCACCCTGTTCATGGTCCTCCGACTCATCCACACCCATGGCGATGTCCGGTGACTGCTTGCCGATGGCGTTCAACACCGCACAGGAGGCCCAGTCGAAGCCGACCTCCGAACTGTCGTAGCCGATATCACGCACCGTGTGGCGGACGATCTCCTCGAGATCAACCCAGGCCGAGGTTGTGACCTCGCCGGCAATAATGACCATGCCGGTCTTGATGAGTGTCTCGACGGCGACGCGCGCCTGGGTATCCTCGGCCAGCATGGCATCGAGTACGGCGTCGGAAATCTGGTCTGCAATCTTGTCCGGGTGACCCTCGGAGACGGATTCTGAAGTAAATAACTGATTATTCGACATATTTATGGGCTTCTGTGGTCGGTCAAGCCTTCAAGTGTACAGTACATAAGTGATATTTTCATCTGGTCTGCACCCGCCTACAGTAGGCCAAATCAATCAACACGGGAGTAATACAATGGTTCGCACCGAAACACCCGTCTGTGAATTCGATGCGCCGGCTGCGGATTTTTCCCTGCCCGGTGTCGATGGCCGCAGCTGGTCGCTGCAGGAATGCAAGGGACCCAATGGCCTGCTGGTGATGTTTATCTGCAACCATTGTCCGTTTGTTAAGGCCGTTCGCGAGCGCCTGGTGCGCGATACACGCGAACTGCGCGAACTGGGGATGAACAGCGTCGCCATCATGTCCAACGATCCCGCCCGGAATGAGGAAGACAGTTTCGAGCATATGCAGGCCGTGGCGCGCGAGTACGACTTTCCGTTTCCCTACCTGCTGGACGAAACCCAGGACGTTGCCAGGGCCTATGGTGCTGTTTGTACGCCGGATTTCTTTGGCTATAACGCAGACCTCGGCCTGCAGTACCGGGGTCGCCTGGATGCCAGCGGCATGGAGACGGCGGCCACGGATGCCCGCCGGGACCTGTTCGAGGCCATGCGCAGGGTGGCGGACACCGGGCGCGGACCGGAGGAGCAGATCCCGAGTATCGGCTGCTCGATCAAGTGGCGTGAAGCGGCCGAGACCACCTGACCCGGTCTTCATAAGTTCCTGTTATAGAGGGATAAAGACGTAAGTGCCTGAGTGGATATGGGGCTGCCCCGCGCTATTGCCGTCGGCTACAAACTAGGGGAGAATAACGCGCCTTGTCAGGGTGACAGCGGCCAGCGGCGCGCAGCGATACCACTGCCTGCCACGGTCAACCAACATGCAGCAACAATCGCCTCGGTGCGGACCGGCACTGGAGGCTTTTTTTGTCGCTGATCCCGGGAAGGCCCGGCAGGGCCCGCAGGAGCCTGCAACGGCCAGGACGGGTAGAAATACCCTGCGTTCCGTTTAATAACTTGTTTCCGGTGGACTCGCGATGACAACGACAGCACAGAATTCATTATCAGAACAGGAGAACAACATGGCTCAGCGTAGAGAACTTGCTAACGCCATCCGCGCCCTCAGCATGGATGCCGTGCAAAAGGCGAAGTCGGGGCATCCCGGGGCGCCCATGGGCATGGCGGATATCGCCGAGGTGTTATGGAACGATAACCTGAAGCACAACCCGTCCAATCCGGACTGGTCAGACCGTGACCGGTTCGTGCTGTCAAACGGCCACGGTTCGATGCTGATCTATTCGCTGCTGCATCTGACCGGCTATGACATGTCGATCGATGACCTGAAGAACTTCCGTCAGCTGCATTCGAAGACGCCGGGTCACCCGGAATACGGTTATGCGCCGGGCGTCGAGACCACCACGGGTCCGCTGGGGCAGGGTATTACCAATGCCGTGGGTATGGCGATTGCCGAACGTTCCCTGGCTGCCGAATTCAACCACGATGGCCACGAGATCGTCGACCACAACACCTGGGTGTTCCTGGGCGACGGTTGCCTGATGGAAGGCATTTCCCACGAGGCCTGTTCGCTGGCCGGCACGCTGGGCCTTGGCAAGCTGACCGCCTTCTGGGACGACAACGGCATTTCCATCGACGGCCACGTCGAGGGCTGGTTCACTGATGACACGCCGAAACGTTTCGAGTCCTATGGCTGGCACGTCCTCGCCGGTGTCGACGGACACGATCCTGCCTCCATCCAGCAGGCCATCGATGCGGCGCGCGCAGTCACTGACAAGCCGTCCATGATCTGCTGCAAGACCGTGATCGGTTACGGCTCGCCGAACAAGGCCGGTTCGCACGACTGTCACGGTGCGCCGCTGGGTGATGACGAGATAGCGCTGACGCGCAAGGAACTGGGCTGGGCACACGAACCCTTTGTCGTGCCCGACGACATCTATTCGGCCTGGAACGGCAAGGACAAGGGTGCGGCCGCCGAGTCAGCCTGGAACGAGAAATTCGCCGCCTACAAGGCCGCCCAACCGGAACTGGCAGCCGAATTTGAACGCCGCATGGCCGGTGAACTGCCGGCTGACTGGGCCGCGAAGTCTGCGGAATTCATCGCCAGTGTCAACGCCAAGGGCGAGTCAGTGGCTACCCGCAAGGCTTCACTGAATTCCATTGAAGGCTACGCACCGCTGTTGCCGGAACTGTTTGGCGGCTCCGCCGACCTCGGCTGCTCCAACCTGACGGAATGGTCCGGTTATAAACCGATGCGCGGCGACACGCCGGACAGCAACTATATCAACTACGGTGTGCGCGAATTCGGCATGTCCGCCATCGTGAACGGTGTCGCCCTGCACGGGGGGCTGCTGCCGTTCGGTGCGACCTTCCTGATGTTTTCCGAGTACGCACGCAATGCCCTGCGCATGTCGGCACTGATGAAGGTGCCGAGCATATTCGTTTACACGCATGATTCGATCGGTCTTGGCGAGGACGGCCCGACCCACCAGGCCGTCGAGCAGATCCCGACGTTGCGCATGATTCCGAATATGGCCGTGTGGCGTCCCTGCGATACCGTCGAGAGCGCCGTTGCCTGGCAGCAGGCCATTGAAAGAACGGACGGTCCGACCTGTCTGATCTTCTCGCGCCAGGGTTTGCCGCACCAGCAGCGCACCGACAAGCAGATCGCTGACATCAGCAAGGGCGGTTATGTCCTGCAGGACTGCAAAGGCACCCCGGATGCCATCATCATCGCCACCGGCTCCGAAATCGCGCTGGCCACGGGGGCGGCAGAACAGCTGGCCGGCAAGAAGATCCGCATCGTGTCCATGCCGTCGACAACCACCTTCGATACCCAGGACGAAGCCTACCGCGAGTCGGTACTGCCGTCGTCCGTTACGGCGCGTGTCGCCGTCGAGGCCGCCGTCACCCAGGGCTGGTACAAGTATGTCGGTCTGAAGGGCAAGGTGGTCGGTATTGACCGCTTCGGCGAGTCCGCGCCTGACAAGGTGCTGTTCGAGCACTTCGGCTTTACCGTCGACAACGTCGTCAAGGCCGTCAACAGCGTCCTGTAACGCTTTTTGCCGTCCCGCATGCGGGACGGCAGTTATCTATCAATTCAATTAATAAATCAGGAGACAGAGCATGACTATTAAAGTCGGTATCAATGGCTTTGGCCGTATCGGCCGCATGGCGTTTCGTGCCATCAGCAAGGATTTTCCGGACATCCAGGTGGTAGGCATCAACGATCTGCTGGATGCCGATTACCTGGCCTACATGCTGAAGTACGACTCGGTGCACGGTAACTTTGACGGTGACATCTCCGTTGACGGCAACAACATGGTCGTCAAAGGTAAGAAGATCCGCCTGACGGCGGAGCGTGATCCGGCCAACCTCAAGTGGGGCGATGTCGGCGCTGACCTGATCATCGAATGCACCGGTTTCTTCCTTACCGAGGAGACCTGTCAGAAGCATATCGAGGCCGGTGCCAAAAAGGTTGTGCAGAGCGCACCCTCCAAGGACGGCACGCCCATGTTTGTCTACGGCGTCAATCACAAGACCTACGACGGCCAGGCGATTGTCTCCGCCGCCTCCTGCACCACCAACTGCCTGGCACCGGTTGCCAAGGTCCTGAACGACAAGTGGGGCATCAAGCGTGGCCTGATGACCACGGTGCATGCCGCAACCGCCACCCAGAAGACCGTCGATGGTCCTTCCCAAAAGGACTGGCGCGGTGGTCGCGGTATTCTCGAGAACATCATCCCGTCCTCCACCGGCGCGGCCAAGGCCGTTGGCGTGGTGCTGCCCGAACTGAACGGCAAGCTGACCGGCATGGCGTTCCGCGTGCCGACCTCGGACGTGTCCGTGGTCGATCTGACCTGCGAGCTCAACAGTGATGCCGGCTATAACGACATCTGCGCGGCCATGAAGGCGGCTTCCGAGTCCGGTGACCTCGCCGGTGTGCTTGACTACACCGAGGACAAGGTCGTCTCGACCGATTTCCGCGGTCGTACCACACCTTCCATCTTCGATGCCGGCGCCGGCATCGCCCTGGACGGCACCTTCATCAAGGTGGTGGCCTGGTATGACAACGAGTACGGCTATACCTGCAACATGCTGCGTATGGTCGAGCACGTCGCGTAACAAGCAGGCCGTTCCGCGAACAACTGCGTTGAAGGAGTCTGTCTGAATGCTCACATACTGTAATGTATGCTCCGCTTCATCCAGACTCCTTCGCCATTTTCGCGGAAAAACCCGCTTGCCTGAGAAATTTTAGCGGGCCTTAAGTGTTTTTCTTTGCGCCTCGGCGGCTTTGCACGAGGCGTTGCTGGAAGTTTTACTAGGAGTCGTTCATGTCTGTAATCAAGATGACCGATCTGGATCTTCACGGTAAACGCGTCCTGATACGCCAGGACCTCAATGTGCCGATCAAGAATGGCAAGGTTACCAGCGACAAGCGCATAGTCGCGTCCCTGCCGACCATCGAGCATGCGATGAATGCAGGTGCCATGGTCAATTTTCCATGATTCCTGTTGGCGAACATATGTCCGCACTGCTTGGCCACAACGTTGAAATGGTCAAGGACTGGATTAATGGTGTCGGGCACATGAAGAACGGTGATGTTGTGCTGTGCGAGAACGTCCGATTCAATTTCGGTGAGAAAAGCAATGACGAGGAGCTGTCAAAAAAGATGGCAGCCCTGTGTGATATCTACGTAATGGATGCCTTTGGTACCGCGCACCGCGCCCAGGCCTCCACGCATGGTGTGGCCAGGTACGCGCCGGTCGCCTGCGCTGGCCCGTTGCTGGCCGGGGAACTGGAGGCGCTGGGCAAGGCGCTGGATAACCCCGCGCGTCCGATGGCGGCGATTGTCGGCGGCTCCAAGGTCTCCACCAAGCTGACCGTGCTTGAATCATTATCAAAGGTGGTAGACCAGCTGATCCCCGGTGGTGGCATTGCCAATACCTTCATCGCGGCGAGTGGCTTCAACGTGGGTAAATCGCTCTACGAGCAAGATCTCGTCGAAGAGGCGAAGAGACTCATGGCGGCCGCGAAGGCCAAGGGTGGCGAGATCCCGGTGCCGACCGATGTGGTGGTTGGCAAGGAGTTTTCCGAGTCTGCCGAGGCCGTGGTCAAGAAAGTCGACGAGGTCGCGGATGACGACATGATATTCGACATCGGCCCGGAGACGGCCGCGCGTTTTGCGGAAATCATGGCCAGTGCCGGCACCATCGTCTGGAACGGGCCGGTGGGTGTGTTCGAATTTGACCAGTTTGGCGAGGGCACCCGCACCCTTGGTTTGGCAATTGCCGAGTCGGACGCATTCTCGATTGCCGGTGGTGGCGATACGCTGGCAGCGGTTGACAAGTATGGAATTGCGGACCGGATTTCCTATATTTCGACCGGCGGTGGCGCTTTCCTGGAGTTCCTGGAGGGCAAGAAATTACCGGCAGTCGCGATGCTCGAGGAGCGCGCAAATTAACCCTGCCGAGAGCAGCATCAGGGTGCCGGGTAAATAATCATGCCAAGACGAACGAAGATTGTCGCAACACTCGGCCCGGCTACGGATGACGAGAACGTACTGGATGACATGATCCGTGCCGGGATGGACGTGGTACGGGTCAACTTTTCCCACGGTTCCCACGACGATCACATCAAGCGTGCCGAGACCGTGCGCAATCGTGCCCGTGCCCACGGCCACCAGGTTGGTGTGCTTGCAGACCTGCAGGGTCCGAAGATCAGGATAGAGCGGTTTGCCGAGGGCCGTATCAGGCTGGAGAAAGACGACCAGTTCATACTCGATGCATCGATGGATCCGATGGAGGGAACCAGGGAGCGGGTCGGTGTCACCTACAAGGGGCTGCCGGACGATGTGGCTCGCGGTGACACCCTGTTGCTCGACGACGGTCTGCTGGAACTCTGGGTCGAGGAAGTCGAGGGCCCCGAGGTGCGTTGCCGTGTCGTTGTCGGCGGCCACCTGACCAACAACAAGGGTATCAACCGTCACGGCGGCGGACTGTCGGCCAGGGCGCTGACGGACAAGGATCGCAAGGATATAGCAGTGGCCGCGGAGATGGATGCCGACTACGTGGCGATCTCCTTTCCGCGCTCGGCCGACGATATCAACGAGGCGCGCCGGTTGCTGCGGGATGCCGGCGGGCATGGCGGCGTTGTTGCGAAGATAGAACGTGCCGAGGCACTGGATGCCCTGGAAGAGATTATCAAGGCCGCGGATGCCATCATGATCGCGCGTGGCGACCTTGGCGTAGAGATCGGTGATGCAGAACTGCCGGCCGTGCAGAAGCGCATTATCCAGGCTGCACGGTCACTGGACCGGGTTGTGATTACTGCCACGCAGATGATGCAATCCATGATCGAGAACCCGATCCCGACGCGGGCCGAGGTGTTCGATGTGGCGAACGCCGTGATCGACGGTACCGATGCGGTCATGCTGTCGGCCGAGACCGCGGCCGGCCAGTATCCCGCCAAGGTCATCGAGGCCATGGACCGTATCTGTGCCGGTGCGGAACGCCAGCGCAACAAGAGGCCGGCAGAACGGCGCACCAATATCCGCTTCAAGCGGGCGGACGAGGCGATTGCCAAGGCGGCCATGTATACTGCCAACAGTCTGGGTGTCAAGGCGATTGCCGCGCTGACCGAATCCGGGGCGACCGCCCTGTGGATGTCGCGCGTCAGATCGGGCATTCCGATCTTTGCCATGACGCGGCATGTTGAAACACGCAGGAAGGTGACACTGTATCGCGGCGTGTATCCGGTCAGCTTCGACGTTACGACACCCGATCACGCAACGGTCAACCGGGAGGCAATTGACGAGCTGGTGCGTCGTGGTGCGGTGCGCAACGGGGACATGATTATTATTACCAAGGGCGATCTCATGGGTGTGCACGGCGGGACCAACGCCATGAAGATCATCACGGTGGGTGAGCACGATATTCTCGAGGGATAGTTTTATTTCGACTGCGGCTGATCGCGGCAGTCGAGCAGTGGCTGAAATAGCCTGTGACAATCTGGAATGTTTGTAAGATTAATTTGCGATTTTTGAGGAGAAGACAATGGCCATAATTTCATTACGCCAGTTGCTGGACCATGCAGC
>CAMYKJ010000063.1:10907-12345 GCA_947258945.1 uncultured Ectothiorhodospiraceae bacterium | reverse complement strand
TGCTGTCGGCAACACCCGGCGCCGGTGTGCCGCCCGCCTCCTGCAGGTAGAGGTGGATCTTTTCCGGCGTCAGGGCCCCGTTGGCCGTTTCCATGTACAGGCCTTCGAGCACCTGTTCGGCACGCGCCACGGCCGGCTCCTCGCCGATGAGACGGAACTGGTTGCCGCGGCTGTTGATCTCGACACCCAGTCGCTGCTCGAGCTGGTGCAGGTGCACGTCGAACTGACCGCACAGGTCGGCCAGGCGTTCGTTATCTACGGGTTCGAGCGTGATGTCGATGGAATGCAGGTGGCTGCTCAAGACGCCCTCAGGCATGTGCGGCTGCCCGGCGCGACGAGTTCGCCGCGCAGTGAATTCGGCAGGGCCTCGGTGATGTGGATATCGACAAATTGTCCGACCAGGTCCGGCGTGGCATCGAAGTTGACCACCCGGTTGTTTTCCGTACGCCCGCTCAGCTGGTCCGCGCGCTTGCGCGACGGCTTATCGACCAGCACGCGCTGGACAGTGCCCAGCATGGATGTGCTGATTGCCGCGGCCATTTCGGTAATGCGTGCCTGCAGGCGTGCCAGTCGCTGTTTCTTGACGGCCAGCGGTACGTCATCCGGCAGGGAGGCCGCCGGCGTACCGGGGCGCTGGCTGTAGATAAAACTGAACGAATGGTCGAAACCGATTCGCTCCACCACTGCCATGGTCTGTTCGAAATCCGCATCGGTCTCGCCCGGGAAGCCGATGATGAAATCCGAGGAGATGCTGATGCCGGGCCGCGCCGCGCGCAGTCGGCGAATGATCGAGGTGTATTCCAGCGCGGTATGGTTGCGCTTCATCAGCGCGAGCACGCGGTCCGAACCCGACTGCACCGGCAGGTGTAAATGACCGACCAGTTCGGGCACTTCCGCGTAGGCCTGAATCAGGCTGTCGCTCATTTCCAGGGGATGCGAGGTCGTATAGCGGATACGGTCAATGCCGTCGATGGCGGCAATGAAATTGATTAGCAGCGCCAGGTCGGCGATCTCGCCGTCATGCATCACACCGCGATAGGCGTTCACATTCTGGCCGAGCAGCGTGACCTCGCGCACGCCCTGCTCCGCCAGCGCAACGACTTCCGCGATGAGATCATCGAACGGCCGGCTGACTTCCTCACCGCGTGTATAGGGAACGACACAGAAACTGCAATACTTGCTGCAGCCCTCCATGATGGACACGAAGGCGGTGACCCCGCTGGCACGCGGTGCCGGCATGCAGTCGAACTTTTCGATTTCCGGGAAGGAAATATCGATAACCGGCGATTGCGCACGACGCGCAGCATCGAGCATGGCCGGCAGACGATGCAGGGTCTGCGGACCGAACACGATATCCACGTAGGGCGCACGACCACGGATCGCCTCGCCCTCCTGGCTCGCCACGCAGCCGCCGACGCCGATGACCACGCCCGGCCGC
>CAMYKJ010000063.1:0-10899 GCA_947258945.1 uncultured Ectothiorhodospiraceae bacterium | reverse complement strand
AGCTCGGAGAACACCTTCTCCTGCGCCTTCTCGCGGATCGAACAGGTATTGAGCAGCAGGACATCCGCCCGCTGCGGGTCCTGCGTGACCTCGAGGCCATGCGAGGCCACCAGCACGTCCGCCATTTTCGCGGAGTCGTACTCGTTCATCTGACAACCGTGGGTCTTGATATAGAGCTTGTCTGGCATTTCGCGTCGGAATAATTGACTGGAGATCTAACTATACAAGTAGCCAGTAGCCAGTAGCTAGTAGCTCGTGACAAATGGCTGGCAGCGAGAGGCGATCAACCCTCGCCACCCGCTACTTTCAACTCGCTACTGAATTCGTGGGAGCCGGCCGATAAGCCGGGTTCTGTCGTGGACAGCCATTCATCTGGACACTGCGTCGCCGCAGGCCTCAAGCAACCTACCCGGGGACCGCGCGGGCCGCACGAATGTCCCCCTATTTGGTCTTGCTCCGGATGGGGTTTACCCTGCCACGCCTGTTACCAGGCGCGCGGTGCGCTTTCTGTGGCACTTTCCATGGGCTTGCGCCCTCCAGGCGTTACCTGGCACCCTGCCCTGTGGAGCCCGGACTTTCCTCCCCGCTTGCGCGGCGCGGCTGCCTGGCCGACTCCCGTGGAAATTATAGCCGATCACGGTGCCCCGGTGTGCGACCCGGTCAATCTTCCGGCCGCGCCTCGCTCCCGCGCCGCCGCAACTTGCCCAGCAGGCGGTTGAAGGGTTTGTCGCCTGACAGGCCGGACATCAGCCCGTACCTGGTACGCAGGTGCATGTCCTTCTTCAGTCGCTGCAGCCCGGCATGACCGGGATCGATGCGCAGGCCGCGGCGCAAAGCCGTCCACGTGCTCTCGCGGTTGTTAAGCCGGTGTTCCAGCATGGCGAGGTTGTAATACACAACGGCATCGCGGATCTCGCCGGCTGCGGCCTTGCGACAGAGTTTTATGCCGTTGCTGTCGCCCAGATGCACCCGCGCAAGACCGTGGAAGGATGTATAGCGGCTCTGCAAGCTGTCACCGGGGTCGGCGCCTTCATCCGCGGCGCGGAACAACTGCAGCGCGCCCGCATAGTCGTCATTGCGGAGGCACTCGAGCCCGGCAGAAAAATCCTTGCGCGCCCGTTGCGGGCTGCCGACATGGCTGTCAGCATCAGTACCCATACATTTCCTCCCTAATGGACAGACGACCCGCCCGGCGGATTTATTCCCGCCACCCCGTGGATACCCTGGACACCCGGCGGGCTGCCCGGGCATACACCGTCAGGCTGAATGGAGGTGGCCGAAGCGTAATCCCTCATTACGCCGCACACCGGTGATGCCGGCAACCGGCAGACGAATGGGCCGGCCGGCAAGTGGCGAATTAACAGGCAACCGGTATAATCGCGGTTCCCGTACTGATTTTACGCGCAGCAGGTACGTACTGTACTCAGGTGCAGCATGCGTAGCCCGCTGCACTGGCTGCGCATTGCGTGGCTTTTTTTATGGAACTGACAGAAGACATCTCCCCGGCGCTGACCCGGACCGGCGACAAGGAACTGCGCAGCCGGGTGCGGCTGTTCGGCAACCTGCTCGGCGAGGTCCTGCGCGAGCACGCCGGCGACCATATCCTGCGTGCCGTCGAAGACCTGCGCAAGGGCTACATCCGCCTGCGCAAGGGGGAAGACGAGCGGTTGCGCAACCGCCTGGACAGCGTCACCAGCAGCCTCGAAGCGGACGAACTGACCGACGTTATCCGCGCATTCAACCTGTATTTCAGTCTGGCCAACGTGGCCGAAGAGGCCTTCCAGCACAGCGAACGCCGCAAGCAGCTGCGCAAGCATGACCGCCTGTGGCGCGGTTCCTTCACGCGCACGCTGGAGGAACTGCACAGCGAGGGCATCGGTCCGCAGCAGATGCAGACACTGCTCGACCAGGCGCTATACCTGCCCGTGTTCACGGCACATCCGACCGAGGCAAAACGCCGCACCGTCATGTATGCGCTGCGCCGGATCTTCCTGACCAGCGAGAAGCTCGACGATACGCGCCTCGGCATGGAGGAACGCAACGAGATCAGGATGGAGATCAAGCAGCAGATCCAGGTACTGTGGAAGACAGACGAGGTGCGCGCCTACAAGCCGGCCGTCGAGGATGAAATCCGCAACGGCCTGTACTTTTTCCGCGAAAGCCTGTTCGATGCTGTGCCGAAGACCTACCGCTACCTGGAAAAGTCCGTGTGCAGCGTTTACGGTTCACGCGGTTTCGCACCGGGGGTCAAGGTTCCCGGCGGGCTGATCAGGTTCGGCTCGTGGATCGGTGGCGACCGTGACGGCAACCCGTTCGTCAGGCCGGAGACCACCGAGCTTGCGCTGCGCCTGCACATGCGGGAAGTACTGGCGATGTACCTGGAAAAGGTGGTTGCCCTCGGCCGGCGCCTGACGCATTCCTCGCGCCTGTGCAAATTCACGCAGGAATTTACCGACAGCCTTGCCGCGGATGAAGCCCGCTTCGCCGACGCCTGCAGGGATTTTCCGCGTGCCTACGAATACGAGCTCTACCGGCGCAAGCTGTTCATCATGGCATACCGGCTGCGCCTGAACCTGGCCGTCACCGATGACCGGATCGAGAAAGCGGGCCGTACCGGCGGGACCCGCGAGGTCGGCTACGACTCGGAAGACGACTTCATGCGCGACCTGCAACTGATCTGCGCGTCGCTGCTGGCGGACGGTGACGACATCGTGGCCGGCGCCGAACTGCAGGATCTCGTCCGGCTGGTGGAAACCTTCGGCTTTTTCCTCATGCACCTGGATATCCGCCAGGAATCCACCCGCCATAGCGCGGCCGTCGGCGACATTCTCCGGCAGTTGCCGGGCGCCACGGACTACGAGTCGCTGGACGAAACGGCGCGTCAGCAGTTGTTGAGTGCCAGTCTGGCCGGCGCTGTACCGGACATCAGTCGCGACCGGCTGGCGGACGAGACGCGCGAAATCCTCGAGGTGTTTGACGTCATGGTCCGCATGCAGGATGAAATCAGCCGGCAGGCCTTCGGTAACTATGTCATTTCCATGACGCATACGGCCAGCCACGTCCTCGAGGTGATGTACCTCGCCTGGCTGACCGGACTGGCCGGCCGCCAGAGGGATGAATGGTTCTGCCGCATCAGCATCAGCCCGCTGTTCGAGACCATCGAGGACCTGGCGCATGCGGAGGACGTGCTGTCGCAACTGCTGGAAAACGATACCTACCGCGCCCTGCTCACCAGTGCGGGCAAGTGCCAGGAAATCATGCTGGGCTATTCGGATTCCTGCAAGGACGGCGGCATACTCGCCTCCAACTGGGGCCTGTACGAGGCACAGAAGCGGATCCTCGCGATTACCGAGAGCTACGGTATCCAGACGAGGCTGTTCCACGGTCGCGGCGGCACCATCGGGCGCGGCGGTGGACCCACGCACGCGTCCATCCTGTCGCAGCCGCCGGGCACGGTGCACGGACAGATCAAGTTTACCGAACAGGGCGAGGTGCTGCGTTACAAGTACAGCAACACGGAGACGGCGGTCTACGAGCTCTCCATGGGCATGACCGGTCTGCTCAAGGCCAGTCGCGTGCTGGTCAAGCCGGCCGCACAGGACCGCCGCGACTACATGGGCATCATGGACGAGATCGACAATACGCCGGGCCTGTTCGATTATTTTTACGAGGTCACGCCGGTCACCGAGATCGGGCTGCTGAACATCGGCTCCCGGCCGTCGCACCGCAAGCAGCAGGATCGCTCGAAGACGTCCATTCGCGCCATACCCTGGGTATTCGGCTGGGCGCAGTCACGGCACACGCTGCCGGCCTGGTACGGACTCGGTACCGCACTGCAGACCTGGCGCAACGATGACCCCGCCCGACTGGCCAGGCTGCAGGAAATGTACCGGGAGTGGCCGTTCTTTCGCTCGCTGCTGAGCAACATCCAGATGGCCCTGTTCAAGGGCGAGATGAATATCGCCCGCATGTACATGCAGCTGGCCAGTGACCGGGACATGGCAGAAACCATCTACAACAAGATCCGCGGCGAGTACCGGCTGACGGTTACCCAGGTACTCGGTGTCAGCGGTGTTCACCAGTTGCTGGAGGAAAATCCGGTCCTGGGCCTGTCACTGTACCGTCGCAATCCCTATCTCGACCCGCTCAACAATATCCAGGTCACCCTGCTGTCGCGCTACCGCGACAGCAGCCTTCCCGACGAACAGCGCGAGCGCTGGCTGCATCCACTGCTGCGCTCGATTAACGCCATCGCCAGCGGCATGCGCAACACCGGCTAGTCACGGGGACTGATTTCCACGGGTTGCCCGACAGCCTGTCTAAATTTATCGCCAAGCCCGCCGACCTGTTCACAGACAGGGTCAGGCTGTTGGGTTATAGTCAGCCTGCCGATTCCAACGAGGTAATGCAGAGAGCCCCCGGCCATGGCAAACCGACTCGCACTGGTTGTCGATGATTCCAAGACGGCGCGCGTCACGCTCAAGCACATGCTCGAGCAGCAGAATCTCGATGTAGACACCCTGGAATCCGCGCCGGAAGCGATCGACTACCTGGTGAACAACACGCCGGACGTGATCTTCATGGATATCATGATGCCGGACATGGATGGCTTCCAGGCCGTGGAGGCCATCAAGGGCAACCCCGACACCGCCACGATTCCGATCATGATGTACACCTCCAAGGAGGGTGACCTGTATGTCAGCCAGGCCCGCGCGCTGGGTGCCATCGGTATCGTACCCAAACATGTCGAGCCGGCCGAACTGTTCGAGGTCTTGAACAGCCTGGGACTCGCCCGCGAACGCCGCAGCCAGACCGACCGCAAAAGTAACGTGATGCTGCTCGAGGAGGTACCGGAGGTTGCGCTGTCGGCAGAGGCCGGCGACATCCGGGATATCGCCTACGAGGCGGCCGAGGCAGTCGGCAATCACGAATCCGTCAATCACCGGCATGGTGAACTGCCGGACAACCGTTACGACGAAATGCTCGGGGAGCTGCGCGATATGCGCAGCGACATCGATGCACTGTCCGCTGCAAGGGGCTCGCCCGGGGGGCTATCCAGCCTGTGGCTGCCGCTGACGGTGTTCCTGGTCATGCTGGTTGCATTGTTGTCGCTGTACAACCTGCATCTCGAAACGCGCGACCGGCTGGACGCCGCCGGCCAGCGTGTCAAGGAACTGGTCGCTGCACGGCAACTGCAGGAAGACAGCAGCACCGAACGTGCCAGCCTGCGTGACCAGCTCGACAGCCAGGCAGCCGGCTCACGGCTGCAGACACAGCTGCTGTACAACAGCATTGCCTGGGCCATCAATCTGAGCAGCGCCTATGACATGCAGGATGTGGCCTTTGGCGACCAGCGCCTGGCCATGGTCCAGGAACTGCTGACACGACTGTCGTCCCTGGGTTTCAGGGGCACCGTACAGCTGGAATCCCATCTCGGTGATTTCTGCCTCACGGGTGACGAGGTGGACGGCTACCGCATGGCCGATGACGGGCGTTACATGTCGGATTGCAGCCTGATCGGCCACCCGCTCTACCAGCTGCCGACGCTCGGTGAGCGGCAATCCATCGGCTTTGCCAACTTCATGGCCACATCACCGCTGGTGAACGGTGATGACATCCGCGTCGAAATAGTGAACTATCAAAACAGCCGGCCGAAACTGCCCTACCCGCCGCGTGATGCCGGCGTCTCGGCAAGCGAATGGAATGAGGTTGCCGCCGCGAACAACCGCGTCGAAGTCACGCTGATTCCGGAACGTGCGGAATAATCAATCCTGGCCGGTGCGTTGCATCGGCGAGTGCCATGGTTCTAACCCGACCCCCTGCAGACCACGGCAGCGCCAATACCCCCGCGCCGGAACCAGCGAGCGTCCGCCAGATCATGCTTTTATAATTTTTTATCAACTATTTACGTGATTTTTCTAATGCAGTCTCCGCATCGAGCAAGCGCGGCCAGGCACGCAGTGTGTAGGGCATCTCGGACGGGGCTTCGGCAAGCTGCGCCATGGCCCAGGCCGCCACCTGTCGGGCCCGGTCCGTATATTTCCGCTGTCCCGTCATGCGTCCGAGCGTCAGCAGCACGTGCAGCGAAACACCGTTGTCCGACACACTGGCACCATCGACCAGCCGCTTTTCGCGCAGCCACCCGGCACGGTCGCCGGTCGTGTTGTAGAAACCGCCGTGGGTGTCATCCCAGAACAATGCGAGCTGTTGTTCGACCAGACCCTGCGCCCGTTGCAACCAGCGTCGCTCGCCGGTGACCCGGTAGAGTGACAGCAGACCCTCGGCCAGCCCGGCATAATCTTCGTTGAAACCGGCGGAGCCGCGCGTGCCGTCACGCCAGTCCCGGTACAGCACGTCGTCTTCCTCGTCGTGGAGTTGTTGCAGCATGAAACCCGCCGCCTGTTCGGCCGCCTTGAGATAGCGCGGTTCATCCAGCAGGCGACCGGCCAGCGCCAGTGTGGTGATCATGTAGCCATTCCACGCCGTCACAACCTTGTCATCGACCGGCACCGGCGGGCGCGTGCTGCGCGCATCGCGCAACAGGCCGTCCACGCGCGCATTGCGCTGCCGGGCGGTCAGCAGGTCGACATCGAACTGTTCCGCCAGCTGCCCCTCGTCACGCAGCTCGGCCAGGACATTCCTGCCGACCATTTCGCCCAGCGGGTCGTGCAGTGCATTGCCGCGCTGCGACAGCCCATAGCGCGCCGCGGCCCAGTCCAGCAGCGCACCCTCACCGAGGGCCGCGGTCAGCTGGTCCCAGCGCCAGGTGTAGAACGCGCCCTCTTGCATATGCGCATCTGCAGCGCCATCGACCGGGCTGTCCGCGCCCAGCGCGGAATAAAAACCGCCCTGTGGATGGCGCAGTTCGCGCAGACTGAAATCGAGCACAGCGCGCGCGGCAGCGGCGAATAACGGGCGCCGTGTCTCGCGCCATGCCACCAGGCAGGCACGTGCCACCAGCGCCTGGTCATAGAGCATTTTCTCGAAATGCGGCAGGCGCCACTCGAAGTCGGTGGAGTACCGGTGGAAACCGCCGCCCAGGCGGTCGTGGATACCACCGGCGATCATGTGCTCCAGCGTGTGCACTGCCATGTCCCGGCTGGAGGATTCCGTATCCTCCAGCAGGAACAAAAGGCGCGCCGGCTGCGGAAACTTCGGCGCCGGACCGAAGCCACCCTGCAGATCGTCATACAACAGGCGGTATTCCTGCCTGGCCGCCGCCAGCGGTGCATCGGTCAGTTCCGCCGGGCGCACCGGGCGCCCGAGCGATGCCAGCAGGTCGACCGCCTGCTGCGCGGCCCGGCGGATAGCCGCTTCGTCTTTTCCCCACAATTCTGCCAGGCGCTCAAGCAGTTCCCTGAATCCCGTCTGCCCCGGCGATGACTCCGGCGGGTAATAGGTCCCGCCCAGGAACGGCTCGCCATCGGGCGTTGCCCATACCGACAGCGGCCAGCCGCCAATGCCTCGCGTCAATTCGACATACGACATATACGCGGCATCGAGGTCCGGGCGCTGTTCGCGGTCGATCTTGATGGCCACGAAATGTTCGTTCAGCAATTCGGCAATGGCCGCGTTGCTGAACGATTCACGCGCCATCACGTGACACCAGTGACAGGTGAAGTACCCGATGGAGATGAACAGCGGCTTGTTCTCGCGGCGCGCCTTTTGCAGGGCAGTCTCGCTCCAGGGATGCCACTCGACCGGGTTGTCGGCATGCAGTTGCAGATAGGGGCTGGACTCATCGGCCAGCCGCCAGCCGCCCGCGCGTTCGCCCGCAGGGAGTATCGCGGCAGTCAGCAGCAGAATGGCGGCAAGCAGGACCCGGATCATGCCGCATACCCGTCGGAGATACTGTATTCGATCGATTGATTCATAATTTAAAACTTTGCCACAGAGGGCACAGAGTACACAGAGAATTTAAGCAAGCACTAAACAGAATTAATGTCATTTCCAGAAAACGGGAATTGAATTCTTCCAGGGACAAACAAGATGACCTTGTTGTTGTCTCTGTGAACTCTGTGCCCTCTGTGGCGAATATTTTCAGTATATCCGTTTACTTATGAGCACCCGGTCGGTGAAACGTTCCACCCGGGGCAAATAAATCAATCGAACCGGTAATGCTTCGAGACCGGCTCGCTGATATCCCAGATACAGGACAGTCCGGCGGGGAAGATCACATAGTCGCCGGCCGTGATGTTAACCGGCGCAGCACCGTCCGGTGTGACCGTTACGCTGCCCGCAATGAGGTAACAGGTCTCCTGTGTATCATAGGTCCAGTCAAAGCGTGAGACCTCCTTCTCCCACACCGGCCAGTCGAATACACCCAGTGCATCAAGTTGCGAACGTTTCAGGTTGTGCTCGATTACGATCTCCATAATGCTCCCCCTGCGACCTGTCGGCTAGCGCCTGAAAAACAGGCTGATAACGATGCTGGCGATGATACTGACCACGACCATGGAAGTGATCGGAATAAACAGCGTGCCGTGTTCACCCTCCCGGCGGATGTCACCCGGGAGGTTCCCGAACCAGCTGAACAGGCCGGGCGCGAACTGCAGCACCAGCCCTGCCACCACGATGACCAGCCCGATGATGATCAGCAGTTTACCCATGGCTGTCAGCTATGCAGCGATCCCGCGCAACCAGGTCGCAAGATGGCGTCGTTCGAACCGCGCGCGAATACCGCTGATCCGTGCCATGAGGACCGGTAACTGCAGGGCGCCGTAACAGAACAGACGCATGCTATTCAATGCAGCGCGCCACTGCGCGCGCGATTACATCGGGATCCGTATCCCGCTCCCCGGCCAGGGCCGCCAGGCAGTAAGGCAGATACTCCGGACTGTTGCGCTCGCCGCGATGCTGCATCACGGTCATGTCGGGGGCGTCGGTCTCGAGCACGATCGATGCCAGTGGCAGTTCGCGTGCCAGCGCACGCAGCTTGCTGGAACGCTCGAATGTCAGCATGCCGCCGAAGCCGAAGCTGAAACCCAGCTCGATGTAGCGCTGCGCCTGTTGCAGGCTGCCGTTGAAGGCATGCACGATTCCGCCGGACACGCGGATGCGCTGCAGCGTGGACAGCACCCGGTCATGCGCCTTCAGGACATGCAAGATCACCGGCAGGTCCGCGCTGCGTGCGATTGCCAGCTGCGCCTCGAACAGGGCCTGCTGGCGGTCGGGATCGAGTCCCTGGACGTGCAGGTCGAGCCCGATCTCGCCGATGGCCACCGGTCGCCTGCCGGCAAGCATCGTTTCCAGCAGGGCCACGTCACCCGCGGCATGCTGTTCGAGGTACACCGGGTGCAGTCCGAAGGCCGGGTACAGGTCCGGCACCTGCCGGCTCAACTGCCACAACGGCTCCCACCCGGATGCCTGCACCCCCGGCACGACAAACCCGCTCACGCCGCTGGCACGGCTGCGCGCAATCACCGCCTCACGGTCGGCATCGAAGGCCGGCAGGTCGAGGTGACAGTGGCTGTCGATCAGTTCCATACATTCATTCTATGCCGATAGTTGCCTCAAACACAGTGGATTTCTGGTATGTTGCCGCCCCATGACAGCAGACAGCACACGACGCTTCGGCGGCATCAGCCGCCTGTACGGCGACGCCGGCCTGCATCGCCTGCAGCAGGCGCATGTGTGCGTGCTCGGTATCGGCGGCGTCGGCTCCTGGGCCGCCGAGGCGCTGGCACGCTCGGCGGTCGGCACGCTCACGCTGGTCGATCTCGACCACGTGGCCGAATCGAACATCAACCGCCAGTTGCCGGCACTGACCGATACGCTTGGCATGGCCAAGGTGCGGGTCATGGCCGAGCGGATTCACGCCATCAACCCGGACTGCCGGGTGCATGCGGTCGAGGAATTTCTGACGGCCGACAATATGGAAACCTTGCTTGGCGGCGGCTTCGACTACCTCATCGACTGTGTCGACGGCTATCGCATCAAGGCGCAACTGATCGCGTATTGCAAACGCAACAAGCTGAAACTGATCACCGTCGGCGGGGCCGGCGGGCAACGCGACCCGACCCGTATCCGCGTGGCGGACCTCAGCCGGACCGAACACGACGCCCTGTTGTCGAAGACGCGCAAGCTGCTGCGTTATGACTATAACTTCCCGACCAACCCCAGGCGGCGCTTCGATATCCCGTGCGTCTATTCAGAGGAACAGCCGCTGTTTCCGGCAGAAGACGGTGGCGTCAGCCCGGCCAAACCGGACAACGCCGCAGCCGGCGGCCTCAGCTGCGCCGGCGGACTCGGCTCGGCCATGCCGGTCACGGCCAGCTTCGGCCTGGCGGCCGCGGCCCACGTGCTGGGAAAACTGACCGAACCGGTCAGGGATTAAAGGCTTCAGGCGAAGCCAGCCAGGCAAGCTCTTCGGGCGTACTGTCGCGGTCGAGCATGATATTGCGGTGCGGAAAGCGGCCGAAGCGACGCACGATGTCGCGGTGATGACGGGCAAACTCGAGGTTGGCGTCCAGGCCGGCCTGTTCGAACAATTCCACCGAGCGGTCCTGGTCGGCCAGTGACTCACTGTGCATATAGGGCAGATAAAGAAAGGCCAGCCGGTCCTTCGGCAACTTGAGGTCAAACCCCCTGTCAATGGCGCGCGCAGCGACCGCGCGTGACTGCGCCTCGGTGCTGTGACGCAGCGCCTGTCCGCGATACATATTCAGCGGAAACTGGTCCAGTATGATCACCAGTGCCAGCGCACCCTCGGGGCTCGCTTCCCAGCCAGCCAGCTGGCCGTCGCGTGCCTGCCCCCAGGTGGTCTCGAACCGGGACCGGATGGCTGCATCAAACGCGGGGGTCGAGTTGAACCAGCGCTCACGCGACTCCTGCGCGAACCAGAACTCGAGCACCTCCAGCGGTTGCATCTTACCGTTACTGGACACTCCCGAAACCGGT
>CAMYKJ010000062.1 GCA_947258945.1 uncultured Ectothiorhodospiraceae bacterium | reverse complement strand
GCAGGAACTGGACTACCTGGACAGCCTGAAAAAGAATTCCCGCAACGACGCCATTAACCAGCTGTTTTCCGGCACGTCACGCCTGGTTATCGTCACCCACAACCTGGATGCTCCGGAATACCTGCGTATCGCGGCCAGGGAAAACGCCACCCCGCTGCTGTCCGCCAGCGTGCAGAGCGAAGACGCGATCCAGATACTGCATTACTACCTGACCAGCTATTTCGCCAAGAACATTACCCTGCACGGTGTGTTCATGGAAGTCATGGGCACCGGCGTCCTGATCACCGGTGACTCGAGTATCGGCAAGAGCGAACTGGCGCTGGAACTCCTGACACGCGGGCACCGGCTGATCGCCGACGACGCGCCCGAGTTCACCCGTACCGCACCGGACACGCTCAACGGTACCTGCCCCGAGATGCTGCGTGATTTTCTCGAGGTGCGCGGCCTGGGTATCCTGAATATGCGTTCGATGTTCGGTGCCAGCGCCATCAAGCAGAACCGCAACCTGCGCCTGATCATCGTGCTGCAGGACATCGAGGAGGCCGCAGAGATTGACCGGCTGCATGGCAGCCGCCGAATGCGCTCGATCCAGAACGTCGACATCCCCGAGGTCACACTGCCGGTTGGCCCCGGCCGCAACCTCGCGGTGCTGCTGGAGGCCGCGGTACGCAACCATATCCTGATCTCCAAGGGATACGACGCCAGCGAGGCCTTTATCGAGCGCCAGAAACGCCGCCTGGAGCAGGCCTATCCATGAGCATGGTCATCATCAGCGGCCTCTCCGGCTCCGGCAAGAGTGTCGCGCTGCATGCCCTGGAAGACCTGGATTTCTACTGCATCGATAATCTGCCCGTCGGCATGCTCACCTCGCTTGCCGACGAGATCCACGAACAGCATCTCAGCCGCATCAGCAACGTCGCCACCTGTATCGATGCGCGTAACCGACCAGATCAGCTGGCACGCTTCCCCGGGATTCTCGGCGAACTGCGCACATCCGGAATTGCCTGCAAGATCCTGTTCCTGCAGGCGGATGACGGCACGCTGCTGAAACGCTTCAGCGAGACGCGCCGCAAGCACCCGCTGTCTGATAATGAAACGTTGCTGGCCGACGCCATAACACTGGAGCGCGAGTTGCTCGAGCCCATCATGGACAATGCCGACCTGTTCATCGATACCAGCCGCACGAATGTGCACGAGTTGCGCAAGCTGGTGATGGACAGCATCGGCTACCGGGATGCCACCGGATTTTCCCTGCTGTTGCGCTCATTCGGTTACAAGCACGGCCTGCCCACCGATGTGGACTTCGTGTTCGATGCGCGTTGCCTGCCCAACCCGTACTGGGAGCCGGATTTGCGCAGCCAGACCGGACTGGACGAGGATGTCATCGACTACCTTGAACGGCAGGCCGTCGTGAATGATTACTACAACCAGCTGGAAGAATTCCTGGGCAACTGGATCCCCATGTTCAAGGCGGACAACCGCAGCTATCTGAGCATCGCCATCGGCTGTACCGGCGGTCAACATCGCTCGGTCTACCTGGTCGACAGGCTGGCGAAACAAATAGACAAGGTGTACGGTGATATTGTGACCCGGCACAGGGAGCTGGAATGAACACAGGTCTGTTGTTGATCACCCATGGCGAACTCGGGCAGGACATGCTCGACACCGTCACCATGATCATGTGCCAGTGCCCGCTGCAGATCCGAACCATCAGCGTTGGCGGCGACTGCAACCCCGATGCGGAATTCAAAGCGGCCTGCGACGCCTGCGAAGCGCTCGACCAGGGCAACGGCGTGCTGGTCATGACCGACCTGTACGGCAGCACACCCAGCAATATCGCAGCACGCCTGCTCGATCGCTACAATGTGCGCGTCATCTCCGGCGTCAACGTGCCGATGCTGCTACGCATCCTCAATTACCCGGATGCCAGCCTCGACATACTGGCTGAAATCGCGGTCGAGGGCGCACATAACGGCGTCATCGTCTCCACCCGCAAGCAGGCGTCCTGATCATGCATGAACGTCCCGTTACCATCATCAACCGACTGGGCCTGCATGCGCGTGCTGCGGCCAAGCTGGTCACCGCCGCTGCCACGTTTACCAGCGAGGTCGAGCTGGCAAAAAACGGCCAGAAGGTCAACGGCAAGAGCATCATGGGCGTCATGATGCTCGCCGCATCGCGCGGGACCGAACTCGTCATCATTACCGATGGCAGCGACGAGATCGCTGCGGCCGACAAGCTCGAGGCACTGATTGCCGACCGCTTCGGCGAGAACGAGTAGCGCAGCGGGGGCCATCATAAACACCCGGGACACAGCGAGGCATTTACCATGAGCCTGTCGCTGTCCGGCATCGGCGTATCCCGTGGCATTGCCATCGGCAAGGCGCATATCATCGTACGCGGCAGCATCGAGGTGCTGGAAAGCGCGATCCCCGAACAGCACCTTGAAGACGAGATCGCCCGCTACCTCGCAGCCGTGGACACGGCACGCACACAACTCAAGTCCATCCGCGACAACATTCCCGCCGGCACCAGCATCAATATCGCATCCTTCATCGACACGAATCTGCTGATGCTGGACGATGCCACTCTGGTGGACGTACCCATAAAGATCATGCGCAAGCAAGGGTGCAACGCGGAATGGGCACTGAAACTGCAGCGCGATGCCCTGGTCGATGTGTTCGAGCAAATGGACGATGCCTACCTGCGAACGCGCAAGGACGACATCGACCATGTCATCAACCGTATCCAGCGCATCCTGCTTGAAACCGGCAGCGAAGACGCGGCCGGCGACGGCATCAACCTGGAAAATGCCGTCGTCCTTGCCGACAACCTGACACCGGCCGAGACCGTACTACTCGCACACCAGGGCATTGCCGCCTTCGCCACCGAGTTCGGTGGTCCGCTGTCGCATACGGCAATCCTGTCGCGCAGCATGCAAACCCCTGCCGTGGTGGGCGCGCACGGCATCCAGACATGGATCCGTGACGGCGAGACCATCATCCTCGATGGCTTGCAGGGCGTCGTCATTGCCGACCCCGACGAGCAGACGCTCGCCTGGTACCGCATGCGTCAGGACGAGGAGGTACGGCGTCGTGCCCGCCTGGCGCGCCTTGCCGGGGAGCCGGCGGTCACGATAGACAACGTCCCGGTGACACTCATGGCCAATATCGAGCTACCCGAGGATGTTCAGGCCGCCAGCCTGGAAAACGCAATCGGCGTCGGCCTGTATCGCACCGAGTTCCTGTTCATGAACCGGCTGGAGCCACCTGACGAGGAAGAACAGTTCAACTGCTACATGCAGATCCTCGACGCCCTGGACGGCCAGCCACTGACGATCCGCACCCTGGATATCGGCGCCGACAAGCATGCCGGCCCCGATGCCATCCGTTGCAACAACCCGGCCCTCGGCCTGCGCGCGGTGCGTCTGTGCCTCAAGGACCTGTCACTGTTCCGGCCGCAGTTGCGTGCCATACTGCGTGCCTCGGCACACGGACCGGTGCGCATGATGGTCCCGATGCTGTCGAATACCCAGGAACTGCACCAGGTACTCTCGCTGGTCAAGAACATGCGCAATGCGCTGCAACGGGAGTCCCTCGCCTTTGCGCCGGACATGCACATAGGCGCCATGATCGAAGTCCCGGCTGCCGCGCTGACGGCGGCCGACTTTGCAGCCCACCTCGATTTTCTCTCCATTGGTACCAATGACCTGATCCAGTACACGCTGGCGATCGACCGGGTGGACGAGGATGTCAACTACCTGTATGACCCGCTGCACCCGGCCGTACTGCACCTGATCAAGATGACCATTGATTCCGGCAGGGATGCCGGCATTCCGGTCGGCATGTGCGGCGAAATGGCGGGTGATCCGCGCTACACCCGCCTGCTGCTCGGCATGGGCCTGAATGAATTCAGCATGCACCACACTACCCTGCAGGAAGTGAAACACGTCATCAACAACAGCAACATTGCATCACTGCGACCGCTGGTGGACGAACTGCTGTACAACACCAAGCCCGGACAGATCCGGGCACGCATCGACTCGCTGAACAGCGACCTTACTGAATGACGGTCATGCTGCTACACTGCGCTCTGCACCGCTGACCGGCCTGTTGCCGGGCGGCACGGACAGTACGCAGCAATGACCGAATCCGCCATCACCGACACGACCGAAAGCCGTCTCGAGCACCTCTCGCAGGCGCTCGACACCGGTGCCGCAGACCAGATCCGTCACCTGCTGCTCAACCTGCATGGATCCGAAATCGCCGACCTGCTGGAGTGCTTCCCGCACGGTCCACGCGAAATTCTCTGGGAACTGGTGGACCCCGACGACCACGGCGAGGTCCTGACCCAGGTCAATGACGAGGTCCGCGCCGGCCTCATCGATGAGCTGGAGACCCGGGACCTGGTCGCCGCCACCGAGGGCCTGGACCCGGATGACCTGGCCGACATCCTCATGGATCTGCCCGGCACGGTCATCCAGGAAGTGCTGCGCGCCATGGACAAGCAGGACCGCCAGCGCCTGGAGGTCGTACTGCATTACCCGGAAGACTCTGCCGGCGGCCTGATGAATGTGGACGTGGTCACCGTGCGTGCCGACGTCACACTGGATGTCGTGATGCGCTACCTGCGCATGCGCGGCGAACTGCCACACAATACCGACAAGCTGTTCGTGGTCGACCGGCATGACTGCTACCGTGGTGCACTGGCGCTGACGCAGCTGCTGACCAACGAACCGGAACAGATCGTCGCCGCTGTCATGGACCGCGATATCCGGGGCATCCCGGCCACGCAGACGGATGTGGAGGTCGCCAGGCAGTTCGAGAACCACGACCTGCTCTCCGCGGCCGTGGTCAGCGAAGACAACAAACTGCTCGGCCGCATCACCATCGATGACGTGGTCGACGTGATCCGCGAGGACGCCGATCACTCGCTGCTGAGCATGGCCGGTCTCGATGAGGAAGACGACACCTTTGCCCCGGTGATGAAGAGCGCCCGGCGGCGCGCCCTGTGGCTCGGCATCAACCTGTTCACCGCCTTTCTCGCCTCCTGGGTCATTGGTAATTTCCAGGCCACGATCGGCAGCAGCAACGCGCGCTGGCTGATGTACAAGGAACTCGCCGTCTCGATACTGAACGGCCTCGGCTGGGCGGTGGTGGTCGCCGTCATCTCCGCACTGTGGTTCAGCAACCGGGATATCGGCCTCGTCATCGCCGCCGCGCTTATCATTAACCTGATGTGCGCCGCCCTGGCCGGACTGTCAATCCCGTTTATCCTCAAGCGCCTCAACATCGACCCGGCGCTGGCCGGCTCGGTGATCCTGACCACCTTCACCGATGTGATCGGTTTTATGGTGTTTCTGGGGCTGGGGACGATTGTCCTGCTTTAGCCAGTCCCGCCCGTGCGGGACAAATCTGTCTGCAACAGATTTGGACGAGCGAAGGTCGACCCAAAGGGCTGGGTACAGGGTTGCCCCGGCAATTCAGCCCTGGACCGGTATTATTACCGGGATGGAGGCAAAGATACGGGCCAGGACATGATTTCTGCCTATACTGGATCTGATTATGCTTGACACTGAAGCACTGAATGGAAGAATTGCAGCCTATTGAATTGCGGTCGCCCTGACAGGTCGTCAGAGCCGATCCCCGATAACGCAGGAGGAGAATTGTAATGGTAATGAAGCGTATCTATATGGCCGGTGCCCTGGTGACGGTTGCCCTGGCAACGGGATGTAGCAAAGCGCCGACGGTGAGCTTTGCCAAGGATGTCATGCCGGTGCTGGACCTGCACTGCAAGGAATGCCACAAAGCGGGGGGCACGGGTATGTCATGCCGGTGCTGGACCTGCACTGCAAGGAATGCCACAAAGCGGGGGGCACGGGTACCGAGAAGAGCGGTTTTTCGGTGGAGACCTACGACAGCGTTATGGCAGGCACCACGCTGGGTCCGATGGTGGTTGCCGGTGACCCGCTGTCCAGCAATCTCTATCGCATGGTGGCCAGGGAAGTGGACAAATCGATCCGCATGCCGCATGGCGAGAGCACCCTGTCTATTGAAGAAAGGGCCGTGATCAAGACCTGGATCGCCGAGGGTGCACTGAACAACTGAAGCGGACCCGGGGTCGGACCTTGCCCGGCAAATGATTTAACTCCACACACTGTGAAGCATTAGCGCAAGCCTCTCCTGGCGGGCCATTTTCCATGGCCAACAGCAGGCATCAGAAGTATGCGGTTTCGCGTCTGTTGCGCACAGTGAAGAGCGTAGCATTGCCAGCGCCCTGAACTCTTACAATTACTCTCTCGGCAGCAGGAGAGGCATTTTATGCCCCGGCAATACTTCATATCAGGGGCAAGTATCACGCGAAATCAATATGTTGCTTGGATCCGACCCTCAGAGATAAAAAGTCCGACACTCTGAAACCTTGACGGGAACCAAAAAAGCTACCAATCTTCGGCTGTAGCGCCACGAAAATCAGATATGCTCATCACCGTCCTTGAGGCAGAGAGTGTCTTGCAATAATGGTTTACTGGCTCCTCGCAATGGTTGTGGTTTGTGCCCTAGCCATCTGGTTGTGGCAGCGCCAGGTAAATAATAAACAGGCTTACCGCGCCGCAACTGGCCCGGGGTCCGGCAAATATCACTGCGTTGCCATCATCAACAGCAATAATCCCTGCGAAGCGGTGAAGCAACTGGAAGGCAAACGGTTCTTATCAACCAAGGCACCCATCTTCCCATTAGCCGGGTGCGCTGCAGATAATTGCCAATGCCATTATATTCACTACGACGATCGCCGTGACGATGAGCGGCGCAATCCTTATGGCAGATACAGCAGCCCCACTCCAGCCACCATTGACCATGAACGCCGCAACAAATCAGGTCGTCGAAACGACGATGTAATGGACCTGGACGAGAATCAAATACCAGGTCTATTCTGAGTAATGGTCCCGGTTCCTGGATTATCCCTGTGTCCTCTGTGGCGTTATGTTCTTTGCGCCTTAGCGTGAGAATCCTTTTCTAAGCCCCCGCTATCGTCATATTCTCGATCAGTACCGAGCCGGTGCGGATATTGCCGCGCGCATCGACGTC
>CAMYKJ010000061.1 GCA_947258945.1 uncultured Ectothiorhodospiraceae bacterium | reverse complement strand
CCGGAACCGGGTGTCTTCAGGTCCATGACCTTCACCACGCGCGGATCGACAGCAGACACGTCCAGCGCACCGCTGGTCTCCAGCGACACACGGTAGCCCCGGTCGCACAACTGCACCAGCAAGGGCAGGCAATTCGGCTGGGCCAGCGGCTCGCCGCCGGTGACCGTTACATAGCGTGTTCCATAGCTGCCTGCCTGCCTGAGGATGGCCTCCAGCGTCATCCATTCCCCGCCCTGAAAGGCATAGTCGGTATCGCAATAGCCGCAACGCAACGGGCAACCGGTCAGGCGCACGAACACCGTCGGGCAACCCGCGGTGACGGACTCACCCTGGATGGAATGGAATATTTCGGTGATGCGCAGGCGCGTGGATTCGGACATGGGGATGATTATACTGCCGGGGCCTGCCTGAAAAGCCAAAAAGTCTGACAGGGGTAAATATTCTATTTGAATAAATTACCCCCTCCCCCACAGGGGGAGGGTTGGGGAGAGGGGATCAAATTATGAGGTTCAATATTATCCCCTCTCCCTAACCCTCTCCCGGAGGGAGAGGGGATCTATTTCATATACCGGAATAAAGGGAATGTTTATTCTCTGTGTTCTCTGTGCGAATCTTTTTAGGGTGTTATGTTTGCGCCTTTGCGCCTTTGCGCGAGACTGTATTTTAACGCCCCTCCTTTTTCATGCGCGCCAGCCGGTCGCTGGCAAGCCGCGCGGCGGTGGTCCCCGGGTAGCTGCTGACGACGCCCTCGAGTTCCTGCCGGGCCGCCTTCCAGTCCTTCTTCTCGTAGTGGATATAGCCGATCTTCAGACGGCTGTCGGATACCTTGGGACTCTGCGGATGGTTATTCACCAGTCCGGTAAAGGTCGCCAGTGACTGGTCGAAGTCCCGCGTGACGTAGTAGGTCTCGCCCAGCCAGTAGCTGGCATTGGCCGCGAAGGAACTGGTCGGATGCCGCGCCAGGAACTGCTTGAAGGACTGGGCCGCGTCCGCATAACGCCCCTCGCGCAGTATCGCCAGTGCCGTGTCGTACTCCGCCTGCGCGGCGGCCGGGTCGGCGGCTGCGACGGGCGGTGGCAAAGATGGCGTGTCCGGCGTCACAGGTGCGACCGGTGGCAGAGACGGCGCGCCCGGCGTCACAGGCGTGACGGGTGCAACGGGCGGCAGCGCAGCAGCGCCTCCGGTGCCGGCATCCACACCCGGCACCGGCGCCATCACACCCGTGGAACGCGTCTCGATCTCCTGCAGGCGGCGGTCGATATCCAGATACTGTTCACGCTGCCGCCGCTCGATCCCGTCAAGCCGGTGGGTCTGCAGCTCGAGCTCACCGCGCAGTTGCTGCATGTCCTGCTGCAACTGCTCCAGTCGATTGAGCATGTCCACCAGCCCGCGCGACTCCAGCTTGCGTTCGATATTTTGCAGGCGCTCTTCGGTCTTGCGGTCGATCGCCGCCGCCGGCAGGCTGGCCAGCGACACGGCGAGCAGGACCAGCAGGCTGCGAGTGCGGGTTCTCATGGGTACGCTGCTCACTGATAGACAATCTCGACACGGCGGTTAAGACGCCAGGCGGCATCGCTGTGGCCGTCGGCGGCCGGCTTTTCCTCACCGTAGCTGACCACCGTGGTCTGGCCGGCGCCGACACCGTTCAGTTCCAGCACACGCTCGACGGACAGCCCACGTCGGTCGCCGAGAGCGATGTTGTACTCGCGCGAGCCGCGTTCGTCGGTATGGCCTTCCAGCATAATGCGCTGCCCCGGGTTGGCGGCGAGGTAACCGGCGTGGGCCGCCAGTGTATCCCGGTCAGCAGTGCTGATCTCGGCACTGTCGTACTCGAAGTAGATGACGCGTCGGGACAGCGGGCTGTTCGGGTCATTCAGTGACATGCCCTCGAAACTGCTGGCGCCGGCGGCACCACCGGTGACGACACCGCCAGCGCCGTCGAGACTCCGGTCTTCGACATCCACGCCGCTGCCGTCCGTGGTACCGCCCTTTGAACTGCAACCGGCCAGTACCGCGATCATGGCCGCAATGAACAATGTGCTGATAGTGGTTTTCATAAAGTCTGCTCCCGTGTGTTTGCCTGCAACTCCAATTAAACGATTCATTTGCCGAACGGTGACCAGACCGGTTCGCGTACATTTCCGGCCTGCAGCGAAAAGCGCTGCCGGAAACGACCGTCGACCGACACGCCCGCCAGCACCTCCCGGTTACCCGCACCCGTGGCATAGATAATCATGCTGCCATTGGGTGCAAAACTCGGTGATTCGTCCAGTGAACCATCCGTCAGAACCCGCATGCGTCCGGAATCCAGATCGAGCACCGCGATCCGGTAGCGACCACGCTCGCCGTGCACCATGGCAATTCTACGGCCATCCGGGGAAATGTCAGCCCCCGCATTGTATTTACCCTCGAAGGTGAGGCGCTGCGCGGAACCGCCCGTAGCCGGGATCTTGTAGAGCTGCGCCGACCCGCCACGATCCGAGGTAAACACGATACTGCGCCCGTCAGGCATCCAGGCCGGTTCGGTGTCGATGGCCGCGTTGCGCGTCAGCCGGCTCAATGCGCCGCTCTGCACATCCATGCTGTAGATCTCGGGATTCCCGTCGCGTGACAGCGTCAGCGCCAGGTGGCGACCGTCCGGCGACCAGGCCGGCGCGCCGTTGATCCCCTTGAAGGACGCCAGCTTGCTTCGCTTGCCGGTGCCAACCTCCTGCAGGTAGATCTCCGCCGTCTTTTGCTCGAAGGACACGTAGGCAACACGCTGCGCATCCGGCGACCAGGAGGGTGACATCAACGGCTGGCCGGAGGTGAGGATCGTCTGCGGATTATAGCCGTCGGAGTCGGCCACCAGCAGCGTATACGTCCTGTTCTTCGCACTGCCGGAGGTGGTGACATAGGCGATCTGGGTATTGAAGGCCCCGCGCTCGCCGGTGATCTCCTCGTAAATGATGTCACTGATGTGATGTGCCACGCGCCGCAGGTCCGCGCGGCTGGTCGTGAGACTGTAGCCGGCCACCTGGCTGCCGCGCAATACGTCGAACAGCTGGAACTGCACATCGTACTGCCCGCCGGCGGCCGGATTGATCCGGCCGATGACCAGGTAGTCGACATTGACCATGCGCCAGTTCTTGAACTGTACCTGCTCGCCCGCGGTCGGGAACGCCACCAGGTCGCGGTCAGGCAGCGCGGCAAAACGCCCGCTGCGGTCCAGGTCGGCCGAGATGATAGCGGAGATGTTTTCCGGCGCGCTAACCGCCTTGTCCGCCCAGCCGAACGGCACCACGGCAATCGGTACGGCACCCTCCACGCCCTGGGTAATTTCAATGGTCAGCGCAGCCTGTGCAGTGGAACTTGCCAGCAGCAGGAGAGACAACAATGTTCGATAAAGTCTGTTCATATGATGTTACTGCCATCCTGTATAGTTGAAGCCGAAAATGCAGGAGCGCACGACTGCATGGATGCAGGAGGTAGAGCAATGCATGGAGCAATTGCCGAGGCATACGCGAGCAAATTCAGCACCGTCTTCGCGCGTTCGCGCACTCCTACACTAACCAGCCCTGGTAATTTCATGCCATCCGCAGGTTGCGCTGTGCGCACCCTACACCTGCAATAATTACACTTCGTACGTTCACATCACCGACCCGGGTCGAAATTGAAATTAATTTCACGAAAATGTTTAAATAATGCTGCATCAGCCGGCAGTGGCAAGGGCGAAGCCTTCAGCACGGCGGTTTCCACCGAGCGGTCGAAGACACTGTCGCCGCTGCTGCGGACCACGCTGACACTGACCACATCACCGCCCGGTATCAACCTGACCTTGACCAGGCAGCTCAGACCCGCAGGACTGCCGACCGGTCGCAACCAGTTGCGCTGAATCTTCTCCTGTATATAGGGTATGAATTCTGCCAGTGCACTTTGTGCCCGTGCCCGTTCCTCCTCTGCTGCCAGCTGCGCCTTGAGTGCCGCTTCCGCCTCGCGTTGCCGCGCCTCGGCGGCCTTGCGTTCTGTCTCCGCTTTCTTACGTGCGACCTCTTCCGCCTTGCGTTTCTTTTCAGCCGCGGCCTTTTTACGTGCCGCCTCTTCCGTCTTGCGCTTCTTTTCCACCGCGGCCTTCTTTTCAGCCGCAATCCGCTCTGTCTCGGCCTTCTGTTGCGCGGCCTGGTCCGCCTGTTTCTTCTGCTCTGCCTCGGCCTTCTGTTGCGCGGCCAGTTCCGCCTGTTTCTTCTGTTCTGCCTCGGCCTGCTTCTCGGCCGCCGCCTTGTCCGCCGCGGCCTTTTCCGCCTTGCGTTGCCTGTCGGCCTCGGCCTGCTTGCGCGCCGCCTCTTCCGCCTTGCGCTGCTCGATCACCTTCAGCTGGTCCGTGGTAACCAGCTCGGCCTCGATCGGTGTCTTGACGCCCGGCTTGATCGCCTTCGGCGTCCAGTCCAGGCCGATCATCAGCAGCACCAGCAACACCAGGTGCATCAGCACTGCATAGGTGACCGCCCGTGGATTTTCGCGTATTGCCTTCCACATCGCGCGGCTCAGTTGTCTGGCGGCTCGGTGACCAGACCCACCTTCGGTATATCCGCCTGCTGCAGCAGGACCAGCGCGCTGATCACCGTCCCGTAATCAACGCTGTGATCACCGCGTATCAGCACCGGCTTGCCCGGCTGGCGGCGTTGTACCGCCGCGATACGCTGCACCAGCGCTTCGCCATCGACCGGCTGCTGCGGATCATCGCCGATATTCAGGTACAGGTTTCCGCTGGCATCCACGGTCACCACCAGCGGCTCCTGGTCCTTGTCGTCCACCGCCCTGGCGTCCGCTTTGGGCAGGTCGACTTTCACGCCCTGGGTCAGCAGCGGCGCGGTGACCATGAAAATCACCAGCATCACCAGCATGACGTCGATGTACGGGACGACGTTGATCTCGGCCATGGGTTTCTTGCGGACGCGCTGGCGTGCCATGTCAGCTGTCGTCGGCCCGTCTGCCCGGCGTGGCATGCGACTGCCGCTGCAGGATGGTGGAAAATTCTTCCAGGAAATTGTCGTAGCGGCTGATCAGGCGCTCCACGTCATGCGAATAACGGTTATAGGCAATCACGGCCGGTATGGCGGCAAACAGGCCCATGGCGGTCGCGATCAGCGCCTCGGCGATACCGGGTGCGACCATCGACAGGGTCGCCTGCTGCGCGTTGCCCAGTCCGCGGAATGAATTCATGATGCCCCACACCGTGCCGAACAGGCCGACATAGGGACTGGTCGAACCCACGGTCGCGAGGAAGGACAGGTGCGTCTCGAGGTC
>CAMYKJ010000060.1 GCA_947258945.1 uncultured Ectothiorhodospiraceae bacterium | reverse complement strand
TGACCAGTCCGGTATGACCAGACGATAGCCGCGGGTGCCCGGCAGTTCCTCGCCGATATCGTAGCGGCACACTCCGCTCAATATCATCTCGATGCGGCCGTCATTGGTCTCGCGATACTGCGTGATCCTTCCGGCGCAGCCGGTTGGATAAAGATCGGTCTCACCCGCAGCATGCGGGTCGGGCTGTATCATGCCAATCATGCGGTGGCTGCCGAGGGCGTCGCTTACCATGTTGAGGTAACGTGGTTCGAAGATATTCAAAGGCAATTCATTGCCTGGCATGACGATCGTACCGGCAAGGGGAAATATGGGCAGCGTTTCCGGTAGTTGCTCGAAGGGTACGATAAAGGGGTTGAAAGTCATGGATCATATCCCGGGTGATGATGTAGACGGTCTGGTGCTGTTGACGGAGAGGACCAGCACTCGCTCAAGGCTGTTTGGTTGGATGGTTGCTTCACAGATAGTGCACCAGTGTGGCCGTGTATCTGTTCCTCTCGTTGTTCCCGGTGACACTGTCCAGTGTAGACGCCGTTGCTGGATGATGCGTACACCGGTGTTTGCACGCAGGCGTGCTGCAAGCAGTGCCCGTCCGTCTGGTATCTGGCCTCGTGATTTGTAGATATATTGTACAGATATTGGTGCGCTATTCACCCATGTCTGCCACGACAATTTCTATGGGGCGTTACGATGACCGGTGTCATGATCCGCAGTGCTCGCCTGTTACCAGCCGATCTATCCACCTGACAGCAAGGTTGCAGTCTGCGATCAGGCAGCCCCGGCAGCTGTCCACCTGGATTCAGGTTAGATCCAGCAGGTCGAGCAGTTCCGCCATATCATGAATTTCGGCATGATGTTCTATACCGGGAACAGCCGGCAAACCCTTGCGGTTCATCCAGATGGCAGTTATCCCGGCATTCTGTGCACCGGCGAGATCGGTGTCAGGTTCATCGCCGATGTGGGCAAGTTGCAGGGCATTCACGCCGGCACACCGGCAGGCTTCCTCAAACATCAGCGGATGGGGTTTGGCCCTGCCGGCGGTCGCCGCAGACAGTGAAAAGTCGAACAGGGCGCCAAGCGCCAGGCGTCTCAGGTCGGTATTGCCGTTGGTCAGCGTACCAAGGATATAACCCGCGCTGCGTAGTTTGCGCAATACAGGCACGACATCGCTGTAGGGGGTGATGCGGTGGCGTGCCTCGAGAAAGACGGCAAACGCAGGTTCCACCAGTCTTTTATCATAACCTGCTGTTTCCGCTGCAATGGCCAGTGAGATTTTTCGCAGCCTGGTAACGTCATTACTCAGCTCGGGATCCTGCTGCAGCAGGTGTCGGCGCAGTACCAGCATGTCCTCGAGTGTGTAGTGCAGACCGATGCGCGGGAAGTTTCGGCACAACCAGTCATACAGTGACTGCTCGGCCGCCATGAGTACGGGTCGGTTATCCCACAGGGTGTCATCCAGATCGAAGGTGAGGGCGCGGAGGTGTTTCAATGTGCCTGATTTCCCTTTCAGTCAACCACATTACTGATTTGTATCCACTTCAGATTAATAACAACCTGCACATACGAAGAATAGCCCATCACGATCCAAGAGGCAGAAATTAACGTGAGGATGTTACATCAATAATTATTGCGATTTGCGGGGATAAGGTCGCACCCGGGCAGGTGTCGGCTAACAAGAACCCCGTTTTGCGCGGGTTATTGCTAGCTTCGTAATATCGAGCAGCCGGCAGAACCTCTCTGGCTCAGCCGGATCACTGTCCGGCGTCGTTTGCCGATAAGCCCGGTTTACGCTTCAGAAACCATACCTCCCTGATGCCGAGTGCCTGCTGGATTGCGGGGGCGCGCGCCTTTGCCTTGGCCAGCGACTTGAAGCCGGTGACCTGCAATCGCCAGTATTGTCTGCCCTTGATATCGGCACTGGTGAGTATGGTCGGGATATCGGCAGATTCCGCGCGGCGGGCAATCCTTTCCGGGTCTCGACGGTCAATGGACGACATCAGATTGATGGCCCATGGGCCGGAGTCCTGTCGCGCTGCAGTTGCAGATGCGGGCTGCCTTTCATCAATGGCTTGATACCCGGTGGTTGCCGGGGTACGAGCTGAGGTTGATTCAACGGCAGGCGATGGTGTCATGTTGGCCGTGGACGCTGATGCCTGCACAGGTTCGCGGGCTGTCTCTGCCGGTTTCCCGGTCTCGCCGACAGAGCGTACCACGGTGCCGGAAAATGTAGCGGGATCGTAAGCCGGTGCACTGCCTCTGGCGATTGCCTGTGAGGTGGTGACGGCTGGCGATTTACTGGCCTCGGATGTTTTGCCTGCGAAAATCAACTGAACACGTTGCTCGAGGTTCGTTAGCGCATTGCCCAGTGACGAGATCCTTGCATCCAGCGATGCATACTTGCCTTCCAGCAGACTGGCGCTGAACAGCTTGTTTTGTATATCCGCGAGTTCGCTGTCGCGATCGCCGGCGATCCGCTCGAGTGCATTGATACGGGTGTACAGGCCGCTGGCGTAGAAATAGGCGGCGAGGAGCAGGCCAGCCATGCACAGCAGGATGATCAACCTCGACATAACACCTGTGCGTTGGCCGGATTGGCCGTCCCGGGTGTCGGATCGTGCGCGGGCGGTTTGCTGTTCATGCGCAAGCGCACCGGGCATGGGAATGACATCCGGATGTTCCATATCAGTATGTGCGTCACCGACGCTGGCTTCCAGCGTATGTTCGTCACTGGTGCGGTAGGACTCGATCAGATCGAGCAGGACGGGGTCGGGATTATGGAATTCCACATCCAGGCTGTTCTCTGCGACGTGCCTGACATGAGAGGGAATGGTCAGCTTTTTTTGTTCACCGTTGTGCTGAACGGTCAGGTGGATGTCGACCGAATCGCCGTCATTGAATGTGCGCGGGCGACCGTCCGGCTCACAGTGCAGCAGCATGCCATGACTGCTGACGTGCATGACCCGGCATCCTTTGGGAATGGTCTTTTCGCCAATCAGCAGGGCGTTCAGGTTGACCGGTTTGCCGGATTGACTATGTTGTTCCATGCAGTAATGCCGACTCCTTCAGCGTTGCATGTGATTTGTACTGCAGAAACGTTCCTTTTGCAATATTTATTCTCACGGAAGCTGCTGCGGTCAATCCTTCCTGAGACGATCACTGACAGCGATAGGTGTCGGGTAATTGAGCATGATGATATAGGCCGAGACGATAAACGTGATAAGTGTCGCTGCCTGGATCAGGTACGATACCTTGGTACCGATTGCCCCGGTATTCAGCGCCAGTACCGCAATCAGCAGCGAGAACTCGCTGATCTGGCCGAGGCGCACGCCGACTTCCGCGGGCAGGCTGCCTGTTTCCCCGGTGGCTTTAAGCAGTCTCGAGAACACGAACGGTTTGATCGCCAGCATCATGGCGGCCAGTATCATTGCCGGTATAAAGACATCAGGCAGGACGGTGATGTTGAAGCTGGCGCCGAGCGAAAAGAAAAACATGATCAGAAAAAAGTCCCTGAGCGGCTTGAGACTCTCCGCGATATACAGGGATATCGGGCTGGTGGCGAGCGAAACACCGGCGATGAAGGCGCCGGTTTCGTATGAAAGACCGACGAAATCCGCCAGCTGCGCAATGCCGATACACCAGCCAATGGCTGTCAGGAAGACATATTCCTTGATCGTGTCGAAGCGTTGCATGAGGTGCTGCAGGACATGGCGCTCGAACAGGAAGGCAACCACCACCAGCAGCGGTACCGCCACGGCGAGTTTGCCGGCCTGCCGCCACTCGATTCCGGAAGATGAAAAACCTTCCATAAACAGCAAGATAGCGATGGCTATAATGTCCTGCAGCAGCAGGATGCTGATCATGACCTGGCCCACGTGGCGGTGGTGCAGGGCGGTGGTCGGGAGCAGCTTGAGGCCGATGATGGTGCTTGAGAACATCATGACAGCGCCCAGCACGATGCATTCGTACAGGCTGTAATCGAACAGCCAGCCGATGACGAAGCCGAGTCCGCAAAATATGGCGGAACTGACGATGGTCACCACCAGTGCGGCCCGGAACATGTGCAGCAGCTGGGCGGGTTGCAGGTTCAGGCCGAGCAGGAATAACAGGAAAATGATGCCGATGTGGCCGATTTGCTGAATGACCGTGGCATCGCTGACCAGCTGCAGGCCCCAGGGCCCGACCAGGCCACCGAGGAGTATGTAGGCAACCAGCAGTGACTGCCGGGCAAACAGGGCGATGGCCGCGAGGACGGCCGCACCGGTAAAGATCAGGAAGATTGAGAATATCAGGGTGTGATCCAGCATGGCGTGTCTATCCTAAAGCCAGCTGATGGCAAAATAAAGCAAGTGATAAGCGGACGAACGCACCGTCCTTGCCCGGCGCGGTGTTTACTGGATGGTGTCGGCCTGTTCGGGTAACGGGACTTCCAGTGCCCAGAGGAGGCGGCCGGTGCCGGCAAGAATGCGGTACTCTGCAAACATCAGGTCATTCAGTCCGTTTGCATAGTTGATATTGGCCTGGAAGACCTCGTTTTCCTGGTCCAGCAGATCGATGAGTGTCCGCTGGCCGATAGTGAATTGCTTGCGGTAGGCTGACAGCGCCTGGCTGCTTGCATCGACGTGTATCTTGAAAAACTCGAGCTGGGAGGTGGCGGTTTCATAGGCATTCCAGGAAAGCCGGATGCTTTCGATCACCTGGCGCCTGGTGCGGCCCCGGACTTCCCTTGCCTGGTCCAGTTCATGAACGGTTTCCCGGCGACGGGCCACATCCTTGCCGCCGGTGAGGTTGTAGCGTCCGCGAAGCATGACCTCGGCTTCGTTGTTGGAGCCGCGAATACCGTCCATATTATCATTATCCGAGCCCCTGATTTCGAGATGGATGCGTGGAAAGAACAGCGCCCGGGCAGCAGCATGCTGCTGATTCGCCGCTTCCACCTCAGCACCGGCCGATTTAAGCCGTGGATGATTGTCCAGTGCCATCTCCAGGGCCTCGTCGCGGTCGGCAGGCAACAAGTGGTTACGCGATTCCGGGTCTTCGAGGCCGACGGGTTCGTAGCCGACGATGCTGAGGAAGGCTGCCACGGCATCTTTCTGCCTGTTTTCCTGGGCCATCAGGTTGGTGCGTGCCAGTGCCAGCCGGCCGAGCGCCTGTTGTACATCCGCCTTGCTGCCGACGCCGCGGCGACCGCGTTTCACGATGCGATCATAGGTTTTCTGGTGGCTTTCGAGATTGTCCGTTGCCAGCTGAACCAGCTTGCGCTCGTTGATCACGTCAAGATACGCCTCCACCGCTTTCAGTGCCGTGGCCTCTGCCGT
>CAMYKJ010000059.1 GCA_947258945.1 uncultured Ectothiorhodospiraceae bacterium | reverse complement strand
CTCGTTACCGGCCTCCAGGTCAACCGATGCGATCTTGATGTTACCGTTATCATCAATATCGATGCTGGCGCCGGTCTCGTCGGTAATCGCGCGAATGGTGGCACCGCCCTTGCCGATGACATCGCGGATCTTGTCCGGGTTGATCTTCATGGTGATGTAGCGCGGCGCAAACTCGGACACCTCTGCACGCGGTGCCTGGATCACCTTGTTCATTTCGCCAAGGATGTGCATGCGGCCGTCTTTGGCCTGTGCCAGCGCCTGCTCCATGATTTCCTGCGTAATGCCCTGGATCTTGATATCCATTTGCAGGGCATTCACGCCCTTTTCGGTACCGGCAACCTTGAAATCCATGTCACCGAGGTGGTCCTCGTCGCCGAGGATATCGGTTAGCACTGCGTAGCCGTTATCTTCCTTGATCAGGCCCATGGCGACACCGGCCACCGGGGCGCTGATCGGCACACCGGCATCCATCATCGACAGGCTGCTGCCGCAGACACTGGCCATGGAACTGGAGCCGTTCGACTCGGTGATCTCGGAGACCACGCGGATGGTATAGGGGAAGCTTTCCTTCGATGGCATGACGGCCATGACGCCGCGCTTGGCCAGCTTGCCGTGGCCGACCTCGCGGCGCTTGGTACCGCCGACACGCCCGGTCTCGCCGACACAGTAAGGCGGGAAGTTGTAATGCAGCAGGAACTGTTCCTTGGTGGTCCCGGACAGCGCGTCTATGAGCGCGGCATCGCGCTCGGTTCCCAGCGTGGTCACAACCAGCGCCTGGGTTTCGCCACGGGTAAACAGTGCGGATCCATGGGCACGCGGCAGCACACCGGTGCGAACAGTGATCGGGCGCACCGTCTTCGTGTCGCGACCGTCGATACGCGCCTCGCCGGCGAGCACACGACTGCGCACGATGTTCTTCTCCAGCTTGCCGATGGCAGCGGAAACCTCGGCACTGCCGAAGCCGCCTGCGGCCTCGTCATCGGCGACCTCCCCGACCAGCTGCTTGCGCAGTGCAGACAGTGCACCGTAACGCTCGAGTTTGTCGGCAATCTTGTAAGCTTGGGTAATCCGGTCGGTGCCGGCAGCGGTCACGGCATCGGCCAGCGCGGTATTTTCTTCCGGCGGCGTCCATTCCAGTGGCGGTGTGTTGACCTCTGCAGCCAGTTCCTTGATCGTCTTGATGACGGCCTGCTGCTGATCATGCCCGTAGACAACGGAACCCAGCATGACGTCTTCCGGGAGTTCCTTCGCTTCCGACTCGACCATCAGCACGGCACTCTCGGTGCCGGAGACAATCAGGTCCAGCTGCGAGACTTCCATCTGTTCCGTGGTCGGATTCAGCACGTAATTGCCATCGATATAACCGACGCGGGCGGCGCCGATGGGACCGGCAAACGGCAGACCGGAAATCGACATGGCCGCGGATGCGCCGATCATGGCAGGGATGTCCGGCGGGACCTGCGGATCGTAGGAAATGACCGTGAGGATAACCTGGACCTCGTTGGTGAAACCCTTCGGGAACAGCGGGCGCAGTGGTCGGTCGACCAGCCGGCACATCAGCGTTTCCGCCTCGCTCGGACGACCTTCGCGACGGAAGAAGTTGCCGGGAATCTGGCCGGCTGCGTAACCCTTCTCCTGGTAGTCGACCGTCATCGGGAAGAAGTCACGTCCTTCCATGGGGTGCTTGTCTCCGACCACAGTGGCAAGCACCTGCGTGTCACCCATGCTGACGATGACGGCACTGCATTGGCGGGCGATTTCGCCGGTTTCTATCGTGACCGTCTGGTCACCGAACTGAAAGGATTTCTTGATTGCACTCACGGGCGGTATTCCTCGTTGAGAAAGGTGATAGTTGAACTGCGGTGTTCGGGGAGGACCGCGTACTACCGACGCAGGCCGAGATGGGTGATAAGATCCTGGTAACGCTTGCTGTCCTTGCCCTTCAGGTAATCAAGCAGCTTGCGGCGCTTGTTGATCATACGCAGCAGACCCTGACGGGAGTGGTGATCGCCCTTGTGTTTGGCAAAGTGGTCTGTCAGACCCGTGATGTTCGCGGTCAACAGGGCAACCTGGACCTCGGGCGAACCGGTATCGGACTCACCGCGCTGGTGCGTCTTGACGATCTGATCTTTTTGCTCGGCATTCAAAGCCATGAATTACTCCCGCGAATTGCGTATTTCCATCATAATTTAGTCAGCTCGGTATTTTAACTGCCGTTTCCGCCTGCCACAAGCTATCTCGAAGTGAATATCAGGGGAGACTCATCAGGCGGCGCGGCGCCACCCGGCCGTCATCCAGGATCTCGCCCATGCCGATAAAGCGTGATCCGCCCTCGTACAGCCGCACCCAGCCCTCGGTCGGTGCCTGCGGCACCAGCACCGGCTGCCCCTGGCGCAGGTAGAAGGCGGCATCGCCGCTGAGCGTCACGCCCGGCCATTGCTCCAGCCCGCTTTCGATCGGCAGCAGCAGCTGGTCAAGCGCGTGGTGCCCGCCGGCCGCCGCCGTCGCTTCCAGCCCGGCCAGGGTCAGCATGCCCTCCTCGCCGAACGGACCCACGCCGGTCCGGCGCAGGGCGGTAACATGTGCACCGCAACCCAGCTGTTCACCGATATCTTCAACCAGGGTACGCACATAGGTGCCTTTCGAGCAGTGGACCCGGATCTCGGCGACCGGCGACGAGCAGGACAGCAGTTCGATGGCGTGGATCATCACCCGGCGCGGTTCGCGCTCCACCTCGACACCTTCCCGGGCCAGCTTGTAGAGCCGCTCGCCCTTGTGCTTGAGTGCCGAGTACATCGGCGGGATCTGCTCGATCTCGCCGGCAAACCCGGCCAGTGCAGCGGCCACCCGCCGCTCGCCGAGATCGCCCACCGGCCGTTCCTCGAGGATTTCCCCTTCGGCATCGCCCGTGGTTGTGCGCAGTCCGAACCGGCAGGTCACGGTGTAGTGCTTGTCTGCATCCAGCAGGAAGCCGGATATCTTGGTCGCCTCGCCGAAGCAGATCGGCAGCAGGCCGGTTGCCAGCGGATCCAGGCTGCCGGTATGGCCGGCCTTGCGGGCAGCGTAGAGCTTCTTGACAGCCTGCAGCGCGGCATTGGAGGTCAGTCCTGCCGGCTTGTCCAGCAGGAGGATGCCATTGACCCGGCGCAGATTGCTGCTGCGGTGACGTCTGCCCATAGTTACCAGAAGCCGTTGAAAAGGTTTTGTTCGCCACCAGGACACGAAGCGGACGGATCCAGAGAGATTGTCATCCCTGCAGTCGTGCGCGGGAATGACAACATTTCTTGATTTGAGATCTTTGCGGTCATTGCGTGTTTGCGGCAAGGAATTTTAGCTGTTTTCATCGTCACCCTTGTCGCTGGCAACCGCGCGGTTGATCAGGGCGCCGATGCGGGCGCCTTCCTCGAGTGACCGGTCAAGCATAAATTTGAGCTCCGGGACTGTCCTGATGTGCAACAGCTTCCCCAGCCGGTGGCGCAGGAAACCGGCGGCATGTTTCAGTACCTCTATGGATTCCGATGCCTGCAGTTCGTCGCCCAGTACCGAGACGTACACCTTGGCGTGGCCCAGGTCGCGCGAGACGCTGACTGCCGAAATACTGACCATGCCCAGCCGCGGGTCCTTGATTTCTTCGCGTATCAGCCCGGCCAGCTCGCGCTGGACCTGGTCGCCGACACGACGTGACCTGGGAAATTCTCTGGGCATGACAGTTGAAGCTGGCGCAGACCCGATCGCTAGCCTGCAGTAATCGATATTTGTCGTAGGGTGCAATTACTAATATCTTGATTAATAGCCACGGAAGCACACGGAATTACACGGAAATATTTCTTGAAATGCATTTATTCTTCCGTGTTTTTCCGTGTGCTTCCGTGGCAAATCTTTTTATAAGACGTAACCACTGGAGTCTGCATCATTCGGGCCCGTTGCCGCTACAGCGAACGGGCGACCTCGACGCGTTCAAATACCTCGATCTGGTCGCCGGCCTTGACGCTGTAGTTTTTCACACCGATACCGCACTCGGTACCTGCCTTGACCTCGTTGACGTCATCCTTGAAACGGCGCAGCGACTCGAGTTCGCCCTCGAAGATCACCACATTGTCGCGCAGCACGCGAATCGGCGAACTGCGACGCACCATACCATCGACCACGATGCAGCCGGCGATATCGCCGAGTTTGCGTGACCGGAACACTTCCTTCACCTCGGCCAGGCCGATGATATCCTCGCGCACCTCCGGTGCCATCATGCCGCTCGCCGCGGATTTGACATCATCGATGGCGTTGTAGATGACGCTGTAGTACTTCAGGTCGATATTGTTGTCCTCGATCAATTGCTTCGAGGAAGCATCGGCACGCACATTGAAGCCGATGATAATGGCATTCGATGCAACGGCCAGGTTGACGTCCGACTCGTTGATGCCACCCACGCCGCTGGAGACCACCTTGACCTTCACATCCTCTGCCTCGGATGTCAGGTTGGTCAGCGCATCGCTGAGCGCCTCGGCACTGCCCTGCACATCGGCCTTTAGCACGATATTGACAGTCGGCGTCTCGCCCTCCGCCGCCCTGGTGAAGATATCCTCGAGCCGCGCCTGTTGCTGTTTGGCCAGCCGCGCATCACGCGACCGTTCCGAGCGCAACTGCGCCAGTTCGCGCGCCTTGCGCTCGTCTGCGACCACAATCACCTCATCGCCGGCACTGGGTACCGCAGACAGACCCAGCACCAGCGCCGGCATGGACGGCCCGGCATCATCAATCTGCTTGCCGGTCTCGTCGAACATGGCACGGACCCGGCCGTACTCGGTACCGGTCAGGATCAGGTCACCCCTGCGCAAGACACCGTTCTGCACCAGCACCGTGGCCACGGCGCCGCGCCCCTTGTCGAGGCTGGACTCGACCACGATACCGGTCGCGGGACAGTCATGGACAGCCTTGAGTTCGAGGATTTCGGCCTGCAGCAGTATGCCATCCAGCAGGTTATCGATGCCTTCACCCGTCTTGGCGGAGACCGGCACAAACATGGTGTCACCGCCCCAGTCTTCCGGCACGACCTCCAGCGCAACCATCTCGTTCTTGACGCGATCCTGATCCGCCTCGGGCTTGTCGATCTTGTTGACGGCCACGATCAGCGGCACCCCGGCCGCACGGGCATGCCTGACGGCCTCCTGCGTCTGCGGTTTGACACCGTCATCCGCGGCAACCACCAGTATGACAATATCGGTTACGCCGGCACCGCGCGCGCGCATGGCGGTGAAGGCTGCGTGTCCCGGCGTATCCAGGAAGCTGATCATGCCCTTGTCGGTCTCGACATGGTAAGCGCCGATATGCTGTGT
>CAMYKJ010000058.1 GCA_947258945.1 uncultured Ectothiorhodospiraceae bacterium | reverse complement strand
CGGGCTGACGGTGCCGTTCCTGGTCGATACCGGTGCGTCGACCGTGGCCATGAATTCGGCCCAGGCGCGCAGACTGGGGATCGACTTCCGGGTCGACGGTGAGCCGGCGACGGTAGTCACGGCCTCCGGGCAGACCGATGCCTGGAAATTAAAACTCAGGAGCGTGAAGGTCGGTGACCTCGAGGTAAAGGGTGTCGAGGCGGTGGTGATCGACGGCGAGCAGCCGGCCACCACCTTGCTTGGAATGAGTTATCTCGGCCGGCTCGAGATCAATAACGACGGGCAGTTGATGACGTTGAAGTTGAAATACTAGCGATTCCACAGCTGGCCACGATGCCTGTAGGAGCGCATCGCATGGCCGCTACCGGCATCCATGCCTCTCGCGGCACTCGCACATCCCTGTGCATCGCGCGATTCTTTTGAGATTTAAACCAATCGCGGACGCGGTCCGCTCCTACAAAGGCAATTTTCGACTATTGAGTAATCGCGCCTGCAAGGCGCTCCTGGGAGTATAAATTTTGTCTTGGCGCCTTTGCGGCTTGGCGCGAGCTATTAATCCGTTGCGGGTATAACGGTCAGAGCGCTTCCTTGGTGTGCTCGATCAGGGCGTAGGCGGAGTGGTTGTGGATGGATTCGAAGTTTTCCGATTCCACGGTATAGGCACTGATACGGTTGTCCTCGTTCAGGCGGGCGGCAACGTCACGCACCATGTCCTCGACGAACTTCGGATTGTTGTAGGCGCGCTCGGTGACATGTTTCTCGTCCGGCCGCTTGAGCAGACCGTAGAGTTCGCAGGAGGCCTCGTTCTCGACCAGTTCGATCAGGTCCTCGATCCAGACGAAGCCCCGGGTCTCGACGTTGACTGTCACATGCGAGCGCTGGTTGTGCGCGCCGTAATCAGAGATTTTTTTTGAGCAGGGGCACAGGCTGGTGACCGGCACCACCACCTTGATGTTCATCTTCGTTTTGCCGTCGTTGATCTCGCCGATCAGGCTGACATCGTAGTCCATCAGGCTCTCGACACCGGACACCGGTGCGGCCTTGTTGACGAAGTAGCTGAAGCTCATCTCGATGTGGCCGGCCTCGGCTTCCAGGCGCTCGGTCATCTCGCTGAGCATTTTGCGGAAGGATTCGACCGTGATTTCGTATTCGTGGAGATTGAGAATCTCGACGAAACGTGACATGTGCGTGCCCTTGAAGTTGTGCGGCAGGTTCACGTACATGTTGAAATTGGCGATGGTGTGCTGCTCGCCGCCCGAGCGGTCTGTCACCCGCACCGGGTGTCGGATGTCCTTGATGCCGACCTTGTCGATGGGGATCTGGCGCGTATCCGTGCTGCCCTGCACATCGGCAATGGCGTCGGTTTTGTCCTGTGCCAGTTCTGTGGGTGTCATGTCCGGTGTTCCAGTTGATCGTGTCAGACAGCCTAGCGGGCGGCTAAGTGCCTGAATACCCGCCACAAGGGGTAGATGCCGCAGGGCCGTGCGCCTGATACCTGAGCGCAGAAGTAAGATATTAACCGACCGGCAGGGCCGGCGCAATCGGACTGGCACCGCCAATTCGTAAATTATCTTTGTCTTTCAATTATATAGGTGGCTATCCAGCGCAATGGATCGGCGCTTTCGGGAAAGCCCAAGAGGCTGTCCAGCGCGTCCTGGAGCAGCTCACGGGCACGCTGGCGCGCGGCGTCCAGCCCTATCAGGGCAGGGTAGGTGGATTTATCGAGCTGTTCGTCCATGCCGGTGTGCTTGCCCAGCATGCGGGTCTCGCCCTCGACATCGAGGATATCATCGCGGATCTGGAAGGCGAGACCGATACACTTGGCGTAATGATCGAGCTTTTCCAGCAGGCCGTCTTCCATCCCGCGGGCGTTGATCGCGCCGAGCATGACACTGGCGCGGATCAGCGCGCCGGTCTTGTGGATATGCATGTCTTCCAGCTCGGCGATGTTGAGCTGTTGCCCGGCCGCGCCCAGATCGATGGCCTGACCGCCGGCCATGCCGCGCGAGCCGGCAGCCAGCGAGAGTGTCTCGATCATGCGTATGCGCGTTGCCGTATCCGGCGTGGCCGTGTGGTCATGCGCAAGCAGGTAAAACGCCAGCGACTGCAGCGCGTCGCCGGCCAGGATGGCGGTTGCCTCGCCGAAGGCGCGGTGACAGCTGGGTTTGCCGCGCCGCAGGTCGTCGTCGTCCATTGCCGGCAGGTCATCGTGAATCAGTGAGTAGGCGTGTATCAGTTCGATGGCGCAGGCCGGACCGTCGAGGTGTTCTGTTTCGGCGCCGACGGCCTGGCCACTGGCATAGACGAGGGTAGGGCGGATGCGCTTGCCGCCGTCGAGCGCGGTATAGCGCATGGCCGTGTGCAGGGAGTCCGGGTGGGTGCCGGCAGGCGGCAACCAGTGTTCGAGGGTGCGGTCGAGACGCTGCTGGCAGTCGGCCAGAAAGGCGGCCAGCGGCGGGTCAGGCGTCTTCACTGTCGAAGGGCTTGAGGTCGCCCTCGCTATCCTGTTCGTTCTTCTGCATCAGGATCTCCACCTTTTGCTCGGCTTCACGCAGTGCCTGCTGGCAGGTCCGGGAGAGTTGCACACCCTTTTCGAAATGTTCCAGTGACGACTCCAGGCTGAGGTCGCCCAGTTCCATCTTTTCGACGAGTTTTTCAAGCTCGCTCAGGGATTTTTCGAAATCGGGCGTGGTGGTTTTTTTTGGGGCCATTGCTTGCAACTGTTGAGAATTCAGCCTACGTTACAACACCCCGATAAGAAGGGTCAATTCAGGCCATAGTAATTGCCAATCAGGCCATTGCTTGACCCGTATAATGGTCCGGAGTAATGTTTGACCATGGTTTAGAGAGTGTCTAAATCCTGTCGATTTCCACATACAACCTACGCAAAGAGGAATTACCATCATGGATCTTAAAGGCAGCAACACCGAACAGAACCTGAAGGACGCGTTTGCCGGCGAATCCCAGGCAAACCGCCGTTATCTGTACTTTGCCGCCAAGGCCGACGTGGAAGGTTACAATGACGTCGCGGCGGTCTTTCGTTCCACTGCCGAAGGCGAGACCGGCCATGCCCATGGTCATCTCGAGTACCTGGAGGCCGTCGGCGATCCGGCCACCGGTCTGCCGATCGGTGCCACATCCAGCAACCTGAAGGCCGCCATTGCCGGCGAGACCCACGAGTACACCGACATGTACCCGGGTATGGCCAAGTCCGCGCGCGACGAAGGTTTTGATGAAATCGCCGACTGGTTCGAGACGCTGGCCAAGGCCGAGCGATCGCATGCGAATCGTTTCCAGAAAGCGCTCGACGCCCTGGACGACTGAGTTAGATCCGGTTCGGGACCGCTGCGCGCCCCGGCGCGCAGCGGCTTGACCGACAGAGTTGCACCTGGCAGGGCTGTGTCGCGGGAAATGTGTGCCACTCTTGCCCCCGGTAATCGCCGGCTGAATGACAACACCTGATGTTCCCTGCATCCCGGTCCCGGGCCCAGGGTCCGTCCCGTAGCATCGTAAGGATTCTGCAACCATGGCATCTGAAGGCGAAGGTAAACGTGAAGGCAGTCTCGAGGCGCCCACCCGGCACCCGCTGGACTGGACCAGCGAGGCGTTCTACGACGAGGACAAGCTGTTTGCCGAACTCGAGCGTGTGTATGACATCTGTCACGGTTGCCGGCGCTGTTTCAACCTGTGTAATGCCTTCCCCACCCTGTTCGATGCCATCGACGAATCCGACACCATGGAGCTGGACGGCGTACCGCGCGAGGTGTACTGGGACATCGTCGACCACTGCTACCTGTGCGACATGTGTTACATGACCAAGTGTCCGTATGTACCGCCGCATGAGTGGAACGTCGATTTCCCGCACCTGATGCTGCGGGCCAAGGCCGTCAAGTTCAGGCAGGGCAAGACCAGGCAGCGCGACCGCATCCTGACCTCCACTGACGCCGTCGGCAAACTGGCCGGCATCCCGATTGTCAACAACGTGGTGAACGCCACCAACCGCAGCGCCACCGGGCGCAAACTGCTCGACAGGTTACTGGGTGTGCATCCCGATGCCATCGTGCCTGAATATCACTCGAAGAAACTGAACAGGCGGGTCCGGGATGACATCCTGGCTGCCGCCAGCGTCGAACCCGCCGGCCCCACCACCGGCAAGGTGGCGCTGTTTGCGACCTGCTACGGCAACTACAACGAGCCGCACATCGGCGAAGACCTCGTTGCGGTGTTCCGGCACAATGACCTGGCCGTCAGGCTGGTCGGCAAAGAGCGCTGTTGCGGCATGCCGAAACTGGAGCTGGGCGACCTGGAAGCCGTGAAAAAGGCCGCTGATGCCAACATTCCCGCGCTGGTGAAGCTGATCGACGATGGCTGGGACATCGTCGCACCGATCCCGTCCTGCGTGCTGATGTTCAAGCAGGAACTGCCGTTGATGTTCCCGGACAACCGGGACATTGCCCGCGTGCGCGATGCCATCTATGACCCGTTTGAATACCTGATGCTGCGCCACAAGCACGACAGGCTGAAGACGGACTTCCGCAAGCCGCTGGGTAACGTGGCCTATCATGTCGCCTGCCACCTGCGTGTGCAGAACATCGGTATGAAGACGCGTGATGTTCTGCAGCTGGTGCCCAATACCACGGTGTACCCGATCGAACGCTGCTCGGGACACGACGGTACCTATGCGGTCAAATCGGAATATCACGAGACGTCGATGAAGATCTGCCGGCCGGTGGTCAACAGCGTGGTGCGTGCCAACGCGGCCCATTACAGCAGCGACTGTCCCATGGCAGGACACCAGATCGAGAACTGCATGGCAGGCGACATGAAGCCGGAACATCCGATGTCACTGCTGCGCCTGGCTTATGACATCTGAGTAGTGAGTAGACAGTAGCGAGTAGATAGTGGCTTGCTGTGAATCACCGGCCTGTCGTCCGGACCAGCAATCGCGGCCCCTCGCTACCAGCTACTATCTACTTACAACTGGTATCTGATTATGGATAAACTGACACGCAAAGACCTGTACAGCCTCGAGGACTACGCGGAGAACCGTGCCGATATTCGTGCACAGGTGCTGGCGCACAAGAAGAACCGCAAGGTCCATATCGGTCCGGTCGCCACGCTGTACTTCGAGGACCGCCAGACGATCCAGTACCAGATCCAGGAAATGCTGCGCATCGAGCGCATTTTCGAGCCCGATGGCATCCAGGAGGAACTGGAGGCCTACAATCCCTCGAGGAGCCCGACGTGGACCGGCGGCGGGAACTGCTGGCACAGCTGATCGGTATCGAAGACCGGGTGTGGGTGCGCGTGGATGGCAATGAACCGGTATTTGCCGTCGCCGACGAAGACCTGGACCGGGCGACAGCTGAAAAAACATCCTCGGTGCATTTCCTGCGCTTCGAACTGAACGATGCAATGGCCAAGGCACTCCAGCAGGGGGCCTCGCTGGGTATTGGCATCGACCATCACCGTTACAGCCACGAGGTCGAGCCGGTGGCCGAGTCGGTGCGCAAGGCATTGGCCGCGGACCTGGATTGACAAAGCATCCGCCGGGCACGTTTCACGCACCGGGAATGGTTCAGGGTGCGCAGCTTTCGGATACCCGTCCCCCCCGCCTCCGCGGGGAATGCTCCTGCGCAATTGAATAAACCCTGTCTCGATTTTAGGGAAATTGGCGCCCGGCGCGTTTTTCATTAAACTGCGCTGTCAATGAATCCCCTGCAGTTTGTAAATCTCCCGTCGGGCTGTGTGACAGCATTGTGCCTGTTGCTGCTGCCTGTGACCGGCTGGGCGGAAGACATATTCGAAGACGGTCCGACCGGTGGTGCCTGGGAAGACACGAAAACGCCGTGGCAGGAACAGGTTACTGAATTGCCTGCATATCCCGCCAGCCTCGACCGGCTGATCGAGCTGAATGTCAGTACCCAGGGCCTGCCTTACCGCGTCTATGTGGACCCGGCGTCGCTGACCGTCGGGGATGACCGCGTGGTGCGTTTTACCACGGTCATGGTGTCCTCGTCCGGCGTCTGGAATGTGACCTATGAGGGGCTGCATTGTGGCGAGCGCAATTTCCGGCGCTTCGCCTACGGCATCGACGGCAACTGGCAGCTGCTGCAGGATGCACCCTGGCAGCCCGTTTCCGGGATCGGCGCGTACCAGTACCGCAAATTCCTGTACGAAAATTACCTGTGTGATACGGGATTGAGATACCAGGATGCCAGGGAACTGGTCCGCAAACTCCGCTACAGCAGCGACCCGGTCATGATTCAGGACTGACACCATTATGCTTGCATCAGGAACAGACACATGAATGCCGTCTATGACGCCGCCGCCATCGAGGTGCTGAGTGGCCTGGATCCGGTCCGCAAGCGCCCCGGCATGTATACCGATACGACACGGCCCAACCACCTGGCGCAGGAAGTCATCGACAACAGCGTCGACGAGGCCATTGCCGGCCATGCGTCGCGGCTTGATGTCAGGCTGTACAAGGACGGCTCGCTGGAAGTGCGTGACAACGGGCGCGGCATGCCGGTGGACAGGCATCCCGTCGAGAAAATTCCGGGAGTCGAGGTCATCCTCACCAAGCTGCATTCCGGTGGCAAGTTTTCTTCCAAGAACTACCAGTTTTCGGGCGGTCTGCACGGTGTGGGCGTTTCCGTCGTGAATGCGCTCTCCACGCACCTGGAAGTCTGGGTGCGGCGCGGCGGCAGGGAATACAACATGGCGTTCTCCAGCGGAGACAAGGTCTCGCCGCTGGAAGAAGTCGGCAAGGTCGGCAAGCAGAATACCGGCACCACGCTGCGTTTCTGGCCGGACCCGCAGTATTTCGATTCGGCCAGGTTTTCGCTGCCGCGACTGAAACACATCCTGCGCGCCAAGGCCGTGCTGTGCCCGGGTCTGCTGGTCAGGCTGCACGACGAGGCCAGCGGTGAAAAGCTGGAATGGTGTTACGAGGACGGACTGCGGGACTACCTGGCAGGGGAGGCCGGCGATGTGCCGCGTCTGCCGGAGGACATCTTTACCGGTCGCATGGAAGGCAACGACGAGGCCGCGGAATGGGCGCTGGCCTGGTTGCCCGAAGGTGGCGAGCCGGTGGCCGAGAGTTACGTCAACCTGATCCCGACCACCCAGGGCGGAACACATGTCAACGGTCTGCGCATGGGGCTGACCGAGGCGGTGCGCGAGTTTTGCGAGTTTCGCAACCTGCTGCCGCGCGGTGTGAAGCTGAGTCCGGAAGATGTGTGGAACAATGTCAGTTACATCCTGTCGGTGAAGCTGGCGGACCCGCAGTTCAGCGGGCAGACCAAGGAGCGGTTGTCCTCGCGCGAGTGTGCCGCATTCGTTTCCGGGGTGGTCAAGGATGCCTTTGGCCTGTGGTTGAACCACCATACCGAGATGGGCGAACGCATTGCCATGCTGGCCATCGATGCCGCCCAGTCCCGTCTGCGCGCAGGCAAGAAGGTGGTGCGCAAGAAGGTCACCAGCGGTCCCGCATTGCCCGGCAAGCTGGCGGACTGTACCTCCACCGACAATGAACGCACCGAGTTGTTTCTCGTCGAAGGCGATTCGGCCGGTGGTTCAGCCAAGCAGGCGCGTGACCGGATCTTCCAGGCCATCATGCCACTGCGCGGCAAGATCCTGAACACCTGGGAAGTCGATTCGGCCGAAGTGCTTGCATCGCAGGAGGTGCATGACATCTCGGTCGCGATCGGCGTGGAGCCCGGCTCGAACAGGCTCGGCGGGTTGCGTTACAGCAAGATCTGCATTCTCGCCGACGCCGATTCCGACGGGGCACATATTGCGACGCTGCTTTGCGCGCTGTTTCTGCGGCATTTCCGTGTACTGGTCGAGGCCGGTCACGTGTATGTCGCCATGCCGCCGCTGTATCGCATCGATGCGGGCAAGGAAGTCTTTTACGCCCTCGACGATGCCGAGAAGCAGGGTATGCTCGACCGGATCGCCGCCGACAACATCAGGGGCAAGGTCACGGTGCAGCGCTTCAAGGGGCTGGGCGAGATGAATCCCATGCAACTGCGCGAGACGACCATCGCCCCTGAA
>CAMYKJ010000057.1 GCA_947258945.1 uncultured Ectothiorhodospiraceae bacterium | reverse complement strand
ATGATGCTGTTGTCTGTTGTACCCCTGTATGTGGCAGTGATGTTAAAAAGATTACAAGAGGCAAAGAACGCGGCTGAAGAGGCAAGCCGCGAAAAATCACGGTTTCTTGCAAACATCAGCCACGAGATAAGGGCGCCGCTGAACGCAATTGTCGGATTCAGCAGCATGCTGGACAGGGTTGAAGACCTGGACGAGCAACGATGCATGGTCGGTCATATCAATAATGCCTCTGCAAGCCTGATGGACCTGGTCGAAGGGGTGCTCGACTTGTCCCGTATCGAGGCTGGACAGCTCAGGATGCAAATGTCGCGGGTGGATATTCGTGCGTTGATGCAATCAATTGAAGGCATGTTCTCGCTGCAGACAGGTGACAACGGCGTTGAATATTCAACGTATATATCTGATGATATACCGCGTTTCGTGATGGCTGACATGCAGCGGTTACGGCAGGTTCTGGTTAACCTGGTCGGTAATGCGGTGAAGTTCACGGGCGAAGGCAGGATTCATGTGTCCGTCGCTGCAACGGATATTGACAGTCAGTGCCGGATGCTGCAATTCGATATCCAGGATACCGGGCCGGGCATACCCGGTGACTTCCAGGAGAAGATATTCGACCGGTTCAAACAGGCAGATGATTCGGCACAGCGTCAGCACGGTGGCGCCGGTCTCGGCACCGCCATTGCGAAGAACCTGGTTGAATTGATGGGCGGAAGTATCGGTCTCGAGAGCAGTAGCGGCAAAGGCAGTCGTTTCTGGTTCTCCATTCCTCTTGAGACGGGTACAGGTGACGAGCTGCTGGTACATACACAGGGGGACCCCCGGGTGAGCGGATCGGAATACACTCCCGGCATGGCCGGATTCCGCGTGCTGATAGCCGAAGACAGTGAAATAAACCGCTATGTCTATCAGAACATGTTCCAGCTGCTCGGCGTGGATGTGGTATTTGCCGAGTCCGGGGCACGGGCCCTGGATTTACTCGGCAGTGAACATTTCAGCCTGATGATCCTCGATATGCAAATGCCCGGTATGTCGGGTATTGATGTGATCAACCGGTATAACGACTCAACGGATTTCGGCGACCGGGTGCCGATCGTCGTGATCACGGGCGATGCCACGGACGAGATACGGGGCGAGTGCGAAAGCCTCGGCGTCAGTGCTTTCCTTGCCAAGCCGATTGCTGTCGATAATATGCATAAATTGCTTGGCAGATACACGGTCCTTGACGGCAGCATGGCGGCCGGCGCGTAAATTAATCCTGACAGGTACGGTATGGGTAGCAAATGATGATTAACCAGATGGCTGTCTCCAGTATATAATCCCCGCCTTAGCAAGCTGCCTGATTGCCCAAAATGCCTATCAAAACACGATTTGCCCCGAGTCCAACCGGGTATCTCCATGTCGGTGGCGCGCGAACTGCGCTGTTTTCATGGCTGCATGCACGCAAGCATGGCGGCCACTTTGTACTGCGCATTGAAGATACCGATCTGGAGCGCTCAACCGCGGAGTCGATCAACGCCATCCTCGAAGGCATGACCTGGCTTGGGCTGGAGTATGACGAGGGCCCGTTCTACCAGACCGACCGACTTGACAGATACAACGAGGTCATTGACTCGTTACTGGAACAGGGACTGGCATATCGTTGCAACTGCACCCGGGAGCGGCTGGATGCCCTGCGGGAGAAGCAGATGCAGCAGAAGCTGAAGCCACGCTACGACGGACACTGCAGGGGTGCCGGAGTAAGTGGTGACGAGGCCCATGTCATCCGTTTCCGCAATCCCCTGGATGGCCAGGTGATCGTTGACGACTGTGTGCGTGGCAAGGTTGTCTTCAACAATAATGAACTGGATGATCTGATTATCAGGCGTACCGACGGTACGCCCACCTATAACCTTTCAGTCATTGTCGATGACCTCGATATGGAGATTACCTATGTGATCAGGGGTGACGACCACCTGAATAACACGCCGCGACAGATAAATATCCTCACGGCACTCGGCAAGTCGCCGCCGCACTATGCACATGTGCCTATGATTCTGGGCGACGATGGCAGCCGGCTCTCCAAGCGCCACGGTGCCGTAAGTGTGATTGAATACCGCAACCAGGGGATACTGCCGGAAGCATTGCTGAACTACCTGGTGCGCCTCGGCTGGTCGCACGGCGACCAGGAAATATTCACACTGGACGAACTGGTGGAGCTGTTCGATATCAACGATGTCAATCGGTCCGCCTCGTCATTCAATAACGAAAAACTTCTCTGGCTCAACCAGCACTACATAAAAAATGACACTCCCGAACGTATCGCACGCCTGCTGAGCCCACATATGGGTGATCTCGGGATTGACCCGGCAACCGGGCCGGACCTGGTCGAGGTAGTTACCGCCCAGCAGGAACGCGCCAGCACTCTGGTTCAGATGGCGCAGATCAGCGCATTTTTCTACCGGGACTTCGAGTCATTCGATGAAAAGGCCGCCCGCAAACATCTCAAGGCTGTGGCGCTGGAACCACTCGGCCTGGTGCGGGAGCGCCTGTCGGAACTCGCCGACTGGCAGCCGGAACCGCTGCACGAGCTGGTCAAGTCGGTTGCCGGCGACCTGGAGCTGAAACTGGGCAAGGTCGCGCAGCCGCTCAGGGTTGCTGTCGTCGGCAGGGCCGCTTCGCCCGGCATCGATGTGACCCTGTATCTGGTCGGCAGGGAGGCCTGCCTGAGACGGATCGATATGGCACTTCAATACATCCGGTTGCGCGGACAGGGAGATGATCAGTGAGTGACAACGAGGCAACTGCGTCAGGCAACTTCATACGCCAGATTATCGATCGCGATATCGCGGCGAACAAAAACAGTGGCCGGGTGGCGACACGTTTTCCCCCGGAACCCAACGGCTATCTGCATATCGGGCATGCCAAGTCGATCTGCCTCAACTTCGGTATTGCCAGCGACTACCAGGGTACCTGCAACCTGCGTTTCGACGATACCAACCCGCACAAGGAAAACACCGAATATATCGAGGCCATCGAGAAGGATGTCCACTGGCTGGGTTTCGACTGGGAAGACCGGTTGTACTTTGCCTCCGACTATTTCGAGCAGCTGTTCGATTTTGCGGTGGAACTGATCAGGGCAAACAAGGCCTATGTGTGCGACCTGAGCGCGGAAGAGATACGCAGCTATCGCGGTACGCTGACCGAGCCCGGCCGGGACAGCCCTTACCGCGAGCGCGGCGTCGAGGAGAATATCGACCTGTTCACGCGCATGCGCGCGGGTGAATTCAGTGATGGCGAACGTGTCCTGCGTGCCAGGATCGATATGGCCTCGCCCAATATCAATATGCGTGATCCGACCCTGTACCGGATACGTCACGGCGTTATACATCACCAGACCGGTGAGGAGTGGTGCATCTATCCGATGTACGATTTTACCCATCCGATATCGGATGCCGTCGAGGGAATCACGCATTCACTGTGTACCCTGGAATTTGCAGATCACCGTCCGCTGTATGACTGGGTGCTCGACAATATCAGCATCGAATGCCATCCCCAGCAGATCGAGTTCTCGCGACTCAATCTGGAATACACTGTCATGAGCAAGCGCAAACTGACCGAACTGGTATCAGAGGGGTATGTCGAGGGCTGGGATGACCCGAGGATGCCGACCATTGCAGGCCTGCGCAGGCGTGGCTTTACGCCTGCCTCGATACGTGATTTCTGCACACGTATCGGCATCAGTAAATCGGAAAATACGGTCGAGATGGGTGTCCTGGAAAATTGCATCCGCGAGGACCTCAACAGCCATGCCCCGCGGCGCATGGCCGTCCTGCATCCCCTGAAGGTGGTGCTCGCCAATTATCCGGAAGGACAGGTCGAGGAACTCGAGGTCGCCAATCATCCGCAGGACGAGGCAATGGGGACGCGCACCATTCCGTTTTCCGGCGAGCTGTTTATCGATCGGGAGGATTTCCGTGAGACCGCGCCGTCCAAGTTCAAGCGCCTGGTGGCCGGGGGCGAGGTGCGATTGAGGAATGCCTATGTCATCCGCTGTGATGAAGTGATCAAGGATGTCAATGGCGAGATCATCGAGCTGCATTGCAGTTATGATCCCGCGACACTGGGTGCAAATCCGGAAGGTCGCAAGGTCAAGGGTGTCATCCACTGGGTGTCCGTTGCACATGCAGTGACGGCCGAGGTCCGTCTGTATGATCGCCTGTTCACCCGGCCTGCACCGGATGCGTCCGGCGACTACAGGGACTGCCTGAATCCGGACTCGTTGAGGACGCTGACGCAGTGTGTAATCGAACCATCCGTGCGTGAAATGCGCCCGGGCGATCGCTTCCAGTTCGAACGGGAAGGATATTTCTGCCTCGACGAGGAGGCCGATGCCGAAAATCCGGTTTTCAACAGAACGGTAACGCTGCGCGACTCCTGGGCAAAGATCGAACAACAATACAGGTCATGAGCGCCGGGATCGCCGGTCCGGCTGGCACCGACAGTCTCCGGGGAAGGCCGGCCCGGCGTATAATCTTGACAGTCCGTCACGCCTAACGTAAATTGCGCGATTCGATTTCGGGGCTATAGCTCAGCTGGGAGAGCGCTTGCATGGCATGCAAGAGGTCGGCGGTTCGATCCCGCCTAGCTCCACCATTTACTCCCGGGCCACAAGCGGCCGGGTAACGGTCCAGGTCCCCATCGTCTAGTCGGCCTAGGACACCGGGTTTTCATCCCGGCAACAGGGGTTCGAATCCCCTTGGGGACGCCAAACTAAAAGACCCGCCTTGCGCGGGTCTTTTAGTTTGATGTTCTAAAGGGTTTGGCAGAAGCCCTTCGGTTCGACCAAATCGCCGGGAGGCCGCTCACGCACTTCCCTGTGCTTCGCGGCACCTGTTCATCCCTGAACAATGCGATTTGGGACAGTCGAGCGCAGCGACGCTGGCCGCGCAGCGGTGAGGCCCATGCCCGGAATCACCAGAGCAAAGATTGCCAGGACGATGATCGTACCCGGAGGGTGCGGCGCAGTATCCGTATGTCAGTGCCGTGTAAACGACTCGGGTGCGTCGAGTTCGCTGTCGAGCATGGCAGTAAAGGTGCTGAGTCGTTCTGCCGGCTGGACTGTCTCGAGCAACACCTGCCTGGTCTGCTCGCTGAGTGGCAGCGCCATACTCAGGCTGTTCATCAACTGTACTGTCGGCAGGCGTTCGAGCATGGACCAGTCGACCTCCAGCTGTTTGGCCTCGAAATAGCGATGCAATGTATTTACCAGCAGATCGTGCTCATTGCGCAGATCACCATCATGGTCAGCATAGTCATCGGGGAATCGTGACCAGTCCGGTATGACCAGACGATAGCCGCGGGTGCCCGGCAGTTCCTCGCCGATATCGTAGCGGCACACTCCGCTCAATATCATCTCGATGCGGCC
>CAMYKJ010000056.1 GCA_947258945.1 uncultured Ectothiorhodospiraceae bacterium | reverse complement strand
CCGCGCATTGTCGCGGGCGGTACGCTGCCCTGCTATGCTCACCGCCCCCATGACCAGACTGCTGACCTGCCTGTTGCTGTTCCTGTGTGCCGGCCCCGTACCGGCCAGCGGAACCTACCAGAGCCCGGAAGATTTCCTTGCCGAGACCTTCCGGGACAATGTTCCCGCCGCACAGGTGCTCTGGCTGAAGGGCGAAATTCGCGAGACCAGCACCGCTATCATGGGCCATCGCTACCCGGGCATCCGGGTGCGCTACTGGCTGCAGGGCACGCGCAGTGCCTGGATACTCGAGGAAACCGGCAAGGAACGGCCGATCACCACGGGGCTGGTCATCAATGAACAGGGTATCGAGCGGCTGCGCGTCCTGATTTTTCGCGAGAGCCGTGGCTGGGAGGTCAAACACCCGTTCTTTACCGACCAGTTCCCGGGCATGCAACTGACACCCGAAAACCGGCTCGATGGTCGCATCGACGGCATATCCGGCGCGACCCTGTCCGTGCGCGCCCTGAAAAAACTGGCCCGACTGGCCCTGTATTTTCACAGCCAGGTCGTAACATCCAATGACGCGGCACCCTAAACAAAAATCAGCCGGCAGGCGGCTGCGTTCGCTCTACCTGTGGCACCGCTGGATCGGGATGACGGCGGCCGCCTTCGTGATCGTGCTCTCACTCACCGGCCTGGCGCTCAACCATACCGGGGAAATGGCACTCGACAGCCGCTACGTAGAGTCGCCGGCGCTGCTGGGCTGGTATGGCATTCGGGCACCGGATGACATCACCGCCTTTCGGGCCGGGTCGTTGACCGTCGCCTCGATCGGGCGGCAGGTCTATGTCGACAACGTGCTGCTGCCGAACATCGAACCGCCATTGGCGGGTGCAGTGCAGCTTGATGAATTTGTCGTTGTGGCCCTGGCCGACAGCCTGCTGCTGCTGACCCGCACCGGGGAACTGGTCGAACGACTGGGCAGTGTGGCAGGCACACCGGCGGATATCCTGTCTGTCGGCGTTACTCCGGACCAGCGCCTGGTCCTGCAGACTGCAAGCGGCTACCAGGCCACGGACGCCGGGTTGATCAACTGGAAGAGGACTGCACCGGCGGATGTATCGTGGTCCGCGCCAGTCCAGCCTGCGCCGGCGCTGGTCAGCGCTCTGCAACAGCACTATCGGGGTAGCGGATTATCCGTCGAGCGCGTGATGCTCGACCTGCACAGTGGTCGTATCCTCGGTGCATGGGGTGTCTGGCTGATGGACGGTGCCGCCATTGTCTTTCTGCTGCTCACGGTCACCGGCATCTGGCTGTGGAGCCGGCGCCGTGCCAGCGCCCGCGCCCACCGGCGCCATATCCGGGCGGGCGGCAAACCGCATGCGCGCGGGCAGTCAGCCGCGCCGCCGAAGGTACCTCACCCCCAGCAGGGACAACAGACCAAGCAATAATCGCAACTCACCCGCCTGCCAGGCAGTGCCGTCGCGGCGCACTGCGCGCCTGCGGGAGCAGTCGGGTGCGGGCGCGTCGAGCCCGTCGTGGTCAGGGTGTGTCGGGTCACCACCGAACCGGTAAAGGTAATATGGGCATCCGTGATTGTATATGGAGGCAAAGGCGCCGGCACGGCACCGTCGAAATCGATAAATGCCTCGGTCACTGCAAACACACTCGCCGGGTATTGCAGTAACAGCACAACGGCCAGGTAACCCAGGATTTTTTTATTCGATTTGTACCCCGTCAGGCGGGCGTCACTTGTTCAACTTGGTGAACTTGGACCCCTCCAGGGTCAGATTGTACATCAGCCCCTTGTTGTCAAACACGAAGCCGACGACGGGGTCCTTGATGTCGATCGTGTTGATGTCCTTGCCCACGCCCCATTCGACCACGGCAACCGAGCCGTCGACACCGGCTTCCCAGCCATCACTCTTGCGGAAGTCCGCCAGCGCCTTGCCGGCCATGAAGACGATCACGATTGACTTGGCCTGCGCACCCAGCTGAAAACCGATGGAGGCAGAGGCGGTGTTGTAGTAATCGACCGTCTTGCCGCCGACGCGCAGTGCACCCTCCCCGTATTCGCCACCGACCACAAATCCCGCCTTGATCACACTCGGAAAGACCAGCACGCCACTGGCGCGCTGCAGGAACTTGCTGCCCCCTGTTACCTCGCGTTTGAAACGATTGAGGGTCTCGGTAACACCGATGTCGATCTCGGCCGCCGACTTGGCCAGGGCAGTATTCACCACGGTGCCGCCACCTGTGACCAGCAGCATGCATACCCATACCAGTAACCGCCGTACTGCAAAAGACTGTCTGTTCATTCGCACATACCTCCTCGTGTCAACCTGTCAGTATATCAACAGGTGCGTGGATTACTCGATAATCGATTGGTCCGGGGTGGTCGGCGGTCGATTTGACGATATTGACACGGACCGGTCGTCTGGCTCAGTTGCCGGCTCGCACCAGTCCACCGAGGCCGCCCTCCTCCAGTACCTGGTTGTACATCTCGCGAATCGCGCGCGGGTTCTCGAGATCCAGTGCCCGGGCCACCAGGTCGCGCGCCTCGGCGAAGGTAAAACTGCGGATAACCCACTTCACCCGGGCCAGGTTGCTGACGCTCATGCTGAGACTGTTGACGCCCAGCCCCAACAGGGCAAGGGCCGCGGCCGGATCGCCGGCCATTTCACCGCACACGCTGACCGGCTTACCGAGCTTGTGTGCCTCGTCGATGACTTGCCGGATGGCGCGCAGCACGGCCGGGTGCAGTGACTGGTAAAGGCCCGCGACGCGGGCGTTGTTGCGGTCGACCGCCAGCAGGTACTGGGTCAGGTCATTGGTGCCGATAGAGAAAAAGTCCACCCGCTTCGCCATGGCATCGACCTGGTAGACGGCCGAAGGCACCTCGATCATGATGCCGATCGGTGGCCGCACCACCAACTCACCCTCTTCGAGCAGTTCACCCAGCGCCTGGTTGATCAGTGTCAAGGCAATATCCAGTTCACTGACCGTCGACACCATTGGCAACATGATGGTCAGGTTGTCGAGGCCGACGCTGGCGCGCAGCATGGCGCGGAGCTGGGTAAGAAAAATCTCGGGGTGGTCCAGCGAGATGCGTATTCCGCGCCAGCCGAGGAACGGGTTGTCCTCCTGTACCGGGAAATAGGACAGCATCTTGTCGCCGCCCACATCGAGCGTCCTCAGGGTAACGGGCCGCGGGGCAAATGCCTCCAGTGCGTTGCGGTAGATGCGCAATTGCTGCTCCTCGCCCGGGAACTTGTCCTGCATCAGGAACGGGACCTCGGTACGGTACAGGCCGACACCGTCGCCCTCGCTGTGCACCTCGGCACTGCCGACCGATACCAGGCCGATATTGAGATACAGGGGTACGGCCAGTCCATCGACCGTTTCCGACGGTTGTCCCGCGACCTCGCTGAGCACCTCGGAAAGTTCCGACTCCTCTGACTGCAGGCGGAGGAATTCCGTCAGCACCAGCTCGGTAGGATTGACGAACACGTCGCCACGGTAGCCGTCCGCGATAATGATCTGGCCTTCGAGGCGGCCGACGGGCATGTCATCCACACCCATGACGGCCGGGATTCCGAGTGCCTGCGCAAGTATCGCGACATGCGAGGAACTGGAGCCGCTGGCCGAGACGATGCCGGCCAGGCTCTCGATCGGCACCTCGGCCAGCTGACCCGGGCTGATGTCTTCTCCCACCAGGACGGTGTTCCGGTAATACTCGTCCACGCTGGTCAGGTCGCTCTGGATATGGGTGAGTATCCGGCGACCCAGATCACGGATGTCACTGGCGCGCTCGCGCAGGTAGGTGTCTTCCATCGCCTCGAACACCTTGACGTGTGCCGAGATCGTTTCGCGCAGGGCCCCCGGTGCCCAGTTGCCCGCCCGAATGCGCTCCACTGTTTCACCGACCAGGCTGTCACCGCCCAGCATCAGCAACAGCGCATCGAACAGGGCGAGTTCCTCTGCCGGCAGAACCGCGGACATCCGGTTGGCGTAATCGCGCAGATCGTCCTGCACCGCGGCGACGGCCGCCTCGAACTGGCTGACCTCGGCATCCGTGTCCGTCACCGGCCGGTCGGGGATGGCATCCAGATTGGCCGGCGGGTAAATCACCCGCGCCTGACCGATCGCCACGCCGGGAGAACCCGGCAGACCGGTCAGCGCGGCCACATGACTGCCGGTACCCAGTACATTCGAGATATCGCCGGTCGCACCGGCATGTGTGATCGCACCGGCGAGCTGCGCGGCCAGCGTGACCAGGAAGGCCTCCTCTTCTTCTTCGAACTTGCGCACCTGACGCTGGCGCACGACCAGCACACCCAGAACCTTGCCGTGCCGGATTATCGGTACACCGAGAAAACCATGGTACGGCGTTTCCCCGGTTTCGCTGATGAATACATAGCGCGGGTGGCTCGGCGCATCTTCGATATTCACCGGTTCCTCGCGCTCGTAGACCATACCGATCAGGCCCTTGTCGAGTGCAAGCGTCACGCGACCCACTGCATCCTGGCGCAGTCCCTGTGTGGCCCCGAGGACGAACTGGCCGTTTTCGCTGTCGACCAGATAGACCGTGGATACATCCACGCCAACGGCCTCGCAGACGCGGGCCACGATAATCTTCAGCGCCTGCTCGAGGTCAGGCGCAGCATTGACTTCCTGGATGATTCTTCTCAGGGTATCGAGCATCAGCACATTCCGGAAAATCCAACGGGTAAAAACATCAACACACAACCGTCCCGGTCATGCAACGGCAATCCTCGATCCGGCCGGGTTACAGGTCCACTGCCGGCCTTTCGGGGGCCCCCTCGGGGAATAGCAGGGGCGCGAGTTCATCGAGCGCCCTGCGATAGACAGTCCGCTTGAAGGATACGACTTCCCTGAGCGGGTGCCAGTAATCCACCCAGCGCCAGCTGTCGAATTCCGGTGTATCGGACCTGTCAAGACGTACCGCCGTGTCGGTGCAGAGGATACGGAGCAGAAACCAGACCTGTTTCTGGCCGACACACAGCGGGCGGCTGGTACGGCGGATGTACTGGCGCGGCAATCGGTAGCGCAGCCAGCCGCGGGTCGCACCGATCACTTCCACATGCTCCGGCAGCAGACCGACCTCCTCGGACAGCTCCCGGTACATGGCCTCGGCCGGCGTCTCGTCCGAGCGCATGCCACCCTGCGGGAATTGCCAGGCATCCTGGCCGATCCGGCGGGCCCACAGCAGCTGACCGTCGCTGTTGGACAGTATGATGCCTACATTTGGCCTAAATCCATCCGGGTCAATCACTTATACTCGCCTTGCCTGGTTTCCTAGCGAAAAACATTCTCCCATAGCTGCCAGTCCGGGGCAAATTCAAGCCCTGCTGCCGGCATGACTGGCCACGCCGTTCGTGTATGCTTTCCGCCTTTTCCGGCAAGGAGTTGTCCCGTGGGCATCGCACTGTTCGATCTCGATA
>CAMYKJ010000055.1 GCA_947258945.1 uncultured Ectothiorhodospiraceae bacterium | reverse complement strand
CAGGGTGCATGACGAAGACACACGTATAGCCACCCTGCACGGGCTGCTCAGCGCACTGGCCGGAACCCTGCTGGGCACCGGACTGCTGATCTGGTCCGATCGACTCTGGATACTGCTCATCGCCGCCCCCATGGTCGTGCTGGGCTATCTCTACAACGCCGGCCCGCGGCCGCTGTCGTACACCTTTCTCGGGGAATGGGTTACCGGCCTGTGTTACGGCCCCGGCGTGTTCGGCTGTCTGTGGCTGCTCGCGGGCCTGCCGCTGGAGCCGGCAACGGGACTGGGAGCCCTGGCCTTCGCCGCGCTGGCCATGGCGCTGCTGTTGTCCCATCAACCGCCGCAGATCGAAACCGACCGGGCGGCCGGTAAACACTCCTTTGCCGTGCGTTACGGTGCGGTACGCACCCGCCAGACTGCCCGCTGGCTTGCGATACTGTTTATTGCCAGCACCGGTAGCGGCCTGGTACTGGGTGAACCGCGCCCGATAACCGGCACGATCTTCGCGGTGACCGGCCTGGCCGCGATTGTTTTTCTGTGGCGGTCGCCTCCGAACCCCCGACGCATCCTGCTGCCATCGACCGGGATTATCGTCGCCAGCCTGATCGTGAATGCGATGTAAGAAGGAATTCCGCATAGCCTGCAACGCGGGCTGCCCCGTCGTTCCCGGTGACATGCCGCAATAACCAACTTGAATTAATGCTGAAAATGCTACTATGCTCCCTCATACGGAACGGGCGTCCGCCGGTTACCGATAACAGGGAGGAGCATCGTGAAACAATTTTCTCAACTGTTGTTCTGGTTTGGCATCATCTCCATTCCACTCTCCTGGCTGGCGTGGTTCATGGCCCCGCAGCTCGGGCCGGAAGTCCTGGCAGGTATCGCCGATCCCGCCCTGCAGGCAGTCATGCAGGAGGCGCATCGCGAGCGCTGGGGTATCTACGTCGGTCACTGGCCGCCGACCCTGCTGATCCTGAGCTATATCCTGGACAAAAAGGCGGGCTGACACCTGCGCGGGTGCACGCCCGCAAGACTGCCAGTCCACGGCGTGGCGATCGGTAAGCCGGCGGCCTGAATGTCGGGCCGGGGGCGCCGATGCAGGCTGTGCGTGGTGCTGGCTGGCCAAAAAGTGTGACGGGTGCACGCTCTATGGCCTGCCTGCCGGCAGGTATGCTGGATTATTAACAGACACGGCTATCCCGTTGATGCTAGGCTTGAATACAGGTAACAGGTGCACTGCGGGAGCACACCATGGCAGACAATACCCCCGATCAATCCGAGCAGAAATCGGCCGTCATCCTCGGCAGGCCGGCATTCGAGCAGTTAAGAAAACAGGTCGCAGCTCAAACGCGTGCGCGCAGGCTGGTCAGGACAGCCAGAAAAATGGCCCTGCGGAAACAACTGGTCACACGCATGCTCAACAAGGACCGGGAAAGGCCGCACCTGCGGGTCGTCAAATAAGCCGCGGCCTTTACTTCGGGATTGCCCTGCTGCGTCGGCAATGACGGGCCAGTAACCCGCAGGAAAACGACTCAGTCGTTGATTGCACGCAGTAATTTCTTCGCACGCTGACCGAACTCGGTGACCAGGTACTCGAGAAACTCCTCGCGCAGATCCGGGTGCAGCAGCGCGTGTTCGACCGTGGCCTGCAGGTAGCCCAGCTTGCTGCCGCAGTCATAGCGCTTGCCCTCGAAACGGTAGGCCAGCACGGTTTCGTCCTGTAACAGGCGCTCGATGGCGTCGGTCAACTGGATCTCGCCGCCGGCGCCACGCGGGATTTCCACCAGGTGTTCGAAGATGCGCGGGTTGAGCACGTAGCGGCCGACCACGGCCAGGTTCGAACGGGCATCTTCCGGTCGCGGTTTCTCGACGATACTCTTCAACTTGGTGATGCGGCCATCGGACTCCTCCGGGTCGACGATACCGTATTTGTCGGTTTCGTCGTGCGGCACCTCCTCCACGCCGAGGATGCTGCACTCGCGGTCGTTGTAGACCGAGACCATCTGGCCGAGCACGCAGGTCTTGCCGGTATAGATGAGGTCATCGGCCAGGATCACGGCAAACGGTTCGTCGCCGACGATCGGTGCGGCGCACAGCACGGCATGACCCAGGCCGAGCGCCTCCGGCTGGCGCACATAAATGCAGGTAACATCATTCCAGCAATTCGGTCTTGCCCTTGCGCTCAAGCTCGGCCTCCAGTTCATAATTCTTGTCGAAGTGGTCCTCGATCGCGCGCTTGCTGCTGCTGGTGACGAAGATAAGTTCCTTGATACCGGCATTCACCGCCTCCTCGGCAGCGTACTGGATCAAGGGTTTGTCGACGATGGTCAACATCTCCTTCGGATTGGCCTTGGTGGCCGGGAGAAACCTTGTGCCCAGACCCGCCACCGGGAAGACTGCTTTTCTGATCTTGCTTGTCATTCGTTGTACCTGTTGTCAGCTTTCCTGAACCCGGTCGTAGATATCCTCGAAGCGCACGATGTCGTCTTCGCCGAGATAGCTGCCGGACTGGATTTCGATGATCTCCAGCGGCGTCTTGCCGGGATTTTCCAGACGGTGTTTTTCGCCGATCGGGATATAGGTCGACTCATTCTCGTGCAGGTGGAACACCTGGTCACCGCAGGTCACCAGTGCCGTGCCCGTTACCACGATCCAGTGTTCGGCGCGGTGATGGTGCAGCTGCAGGGAAATCGCCGCACCGGGTTTTACCATGAGTCGCTTGACCTGGAAGCGATGTCCCTGGTCTATACCCTGGTAGGAGCCCCACGGGCGGAACACCTCGCGGTGCACCATGTGTTCTGTGCGTTGCTCGTCTCGTCCTTCAGGTGTTTGACGATTTCCTTGACGTCCTGTGCCTTGTCCTTGCTCGCCACCAGCACGGCATCGGCGGTTTCCACGACGATAATATTGTCCAGCCCGACAGTGGCCAGGCAGCGATGCTGTGCCACCAGGAAGGCGTCGTGCGTGTCATGCGCGATCACGTCGCCCTGTATGACGTTGCCGGCTGCATCGCGCGGACAGACTTTCCACAGTGCCGGCCAGGCGCCGACATCCGACCAGCCCGCGCTGATAGGAATGACCACGGCGTCCTCCGTTTTTTCCATGACGGCGTAATCGATCGAGTCGGACGGGCACGCACTGAAGCTTGCCTGGTCGATGCGGAAGAAATCCGTCTCCTGCTTGCCGGCATCCATCGCGGCACGACAGGCCGCCACGATATCCGGCCGGAACTGCCCCATCGCCTGCAACCACTTGTCGGCACGCATCAGGAAAATACCGCTGTTCCAGAAATAGTCACCGGTGGCGAGATACTGCTCGGCAGTCGCCTGGTCCGGTTTCTCGACAAACTGTGCCACCCTGAAGGCGGCGCCATCGCTGTTCCCGGCGTCACGCCGGATATAGCCATAACCGGTCTCGGCGGTTTCCGGCACGATTCCGAAGGTGACCAGTGAACCGGCCTGCGCATTCGCCCTGCCCTGCTGGACGGCCTGCACGAACCGGTCGGGGTCTGTCATCACATGATCGGCCGGCATCACCACCATCATCGCCTCGGCATCCTGACGCAGCAGGAACAGGGCGGCAAGGGTCAGTGCCGGTGCGGTATTGCGCCCCTCCGGCTCGAGAATGATGGTCGACGGCCGCTTGCCGAGTTGTGCAACCTGCTCGGCCAGCAGGTAGCGGTGCTCCTCGTTGCAGACATAGACGGCATCGCCGAGGTCATCGATTCCGTCGAGCCGGCAGGCGGTGTCCTGCAGCAGGGTCTGATGAGACACCAGCGGCAGCAGCGGCTTCGGGTAATGCTCACGCGACAGCGGCCACAGGCGTGATCCCGATCCACCGGATAAAATAACTGGATACAACGACATAAAAGTGATTCCTCGCAATGTCCGGGAGCAAATAGTATATGCCCTGTAATCGACTACAGGAGACCAATATTAAATGATAATCAGGCATCGTGACCTGAATGTGAATTGTCCGGACGGCCAATAGGCGGTAAAAACCGCCACCGGCGACCGTTGCGACCCGGTACCCGGTGGCGGTGGACTGGTTAAGATGCTGTTTCTTATTATCTAATGTTGAGATACCCGGCCCTGGCCGGACGCCGGTGCCGCCGTCAGTTTCTCACGGTTGCGTTCCACGGTGCCGGCGCCGATGCCCTTCACCCCGGCCAGTTCATCGACACTGCCAAACGGCCCGTGGGTCTCGCGGTATTGCACGATGACGGCGGCCTTTCTCTCGCCGACCCCGTCGATGGCCGCCGCGAGCGTGGCCGCATCGGCCGTGTTGATATCCACCGGACCGGCACTGGCCGCCCCTGCGAGCACGGTCAGTATTGCGAAAATCAAAGCATGTAAATAGCGCATCCCTGCCTCCTGTGATGTGTTGATGGACCGGTCGGCACCAGCGCCGTCCGGTCCCTGAACACAGTGCCGCTCAGGATGGCCGGGCGACAGCAGCGAGTTCCGAATTAATGGTACGCAATACACCCTCGGGATCGTCAGCCTGCGTTACCGGTCGCCCGATCACCAGGTAGCTGGAACCACTTTGCACGGCCTCGACGGGCGTCATGATGCGGCGCTGGTCATCCGCCGCACTGCCGGCCGGACGGATACCCGGTGTGACCAGCAGGAAGTCGTCCGCCAGGCGTGCGCGCAAGGCACCTGTTTCGCGCGAGGAACACACAACGCCGTCCAGTCCGCTGGTCTCTGCCAGCGCGGCCAGCCGCAGCACGTTGTCTTCCGGCGACCCGGCGAGTCCGACGGATGCGAGGTCACTGGCATCCATGCTGGTCAGAATCGTCACCGCAATCAGCAACGGCTGCCGCCCGGAACGCTCGACACCCTCGCGCGCCGCCTGCAGCATGCGCGCCCCGCCGAGCGCATGCACGTTAAGCATCCAAACGCCCAGGTCCGCCGCGGCGTGGCAGGCAGCGGCAACGGTGTTCGGAATGTCGTGAAACTTGAGATCGAGAAACACATCGAACCCGCGCTTGCCAAGCGTTGCTACAAGCTCCGGTCCCGCCCGCGTGAAGAGTTCCTTGCCGACCTTCAGGCGGCAACTGCCCGGCTCCAGCCGCCCGGCCAGCGCAAGCGCCTCGTCTGCCGTCGGGTAATCGAGTGCCAAGATAATGCGGGAGCCGTTATTGGTCGTGTTTATGTTCATGCGTCCTCAATCGTTGTTGTCTATATACAAGTGCACCGCGGGCACGGGAATGACAGCGGCAACGCGAATAACGGTAAATGTATTCTGTTTCGCAGGAAATATTTTCTCTCTGTGTGCTCTGTGACCTCTGTGGTGTTTTTTGAATTTTTTTGCGCCCTGGCGCGAGCTATTTATTCGCGGCGTCGCTCCCAGAATCCATGCTTCCCGCGACACTTGTACCTCCATGTACATCGTGCGATCCGCTCCTGCATTAATCAGGGGGACATATCCAGGTAATTGTTTATTCTATCCCCTCTCCCCGGCCCTCTCCCTGGGGGAGAGGGGGATACGGACGAAAAAAATGATTCTAGTCGGCTTCCACACCGTGGATCGGCTTGATGGTGTTCCACTGCCGGCAGCCCGGGCATATCCAGTGCAGCGTCTTGCCGCTGAAGCCGCAATTATGGCATGCATAGACCGGCTTGTTTTCCAGCAACTGGTCCGTCATGTTCTTGAGTATCAGCAGGTTGTCGCGGGCAGCACCCTCGCTGCCGGCCATGCTGAAATCGATGAAACGGGCCAGTCCGCGCACCGACGGGCGCCGGCCGAGTTCGCCGGCAATAAATTCCGCAGCCGTCTCGTCACCCTGCTCCCGGCCGAGTATGTCGGCCAGCGCCAGTACCGGCGATATGCCTGCATATTTGGGAATTGACTGGCGCAGAAAACCGGCCATGTCCGGCAATGAATCCAGTTCGATGTGACAGGCGTGCATGTCGTCGAGAATGACCGGCAGCAGATCGATGTCCATCTCGGCGACCTGCTCGAACGCCTTCAGCGCCATCCTGCAGTCACCCTGCTGTCGCGCAATGGAACCGCGTATCAGTCGCGCACGCGCGCAATGCGGATCGTACTTGCCGGCCTTCTCCAGGAAGCCCAGCGCCGCATCGAGATCATCCGTGGCACGCGCATTTTCAGCCAGCTCGCAATAAAACTGCGCAATGACCGACCGGGCCGGCTGCTCGCCGACAAATCCCATCTGCCCGGCAATCTCTATGGCGTTGTGCCAGTCCTTTTCCTGCTGATAGATATCGAGCAGCAGCGGCAGCACACTGGACAGGTGTACGTTGTTGTCGTTCAGTTCGCGGAACAACCCCTCTGCCCGGTCGAACAGTCCGGCCTTCATATAATCCTGGGCCAGCTCGAGCAAGGCGTCCATGCGTTGTTCGCCTTCCAGGTTCGGCCGCGCCGCCAGGTTCTGGTGGATGCGGATCGCGCGATCCACCTCGCCGCGCTTGCGGAACAGGTTGCCCAGGGCAAGATGCGTCTCGACGGTATCGCTGTTCACTTCCAGCATGCGGATGAACGCGTCGATTGCCTTGTCCTGCTGCTCGTTGAGCAGGTAATTCAGACCCTTGATGTATTCAGGGCCAAGGATGGAGTCGGCACACCTGCCGGCCTTGCCCTTGCTGTTACGCGCCGAGTACCAGCCGACAGCGGCTGCGACAGGCAGTAATAACCAGGCGAGTTCCTGCATCGGTCAGGTGGGGATATGGGGGGGTCCAAAGAACCGGGCCCGGTACGCATTCACCGTACCGGGCCCGCAGAGTAGATATGCATACAATCGGCCAGACCCGGAAAAACCGGTATTGGCCGCTCCGGGAAAACAGCGCGTGCCGGGACAGGCCCGATTACAGTTGCTGCCGCTCCTTTTCCCGAACCATGCCGGCATTGACGCGCTCCCTGAGCTCCTTGCCCGGCTTGAAATGCGGGACGTACTTGGCAGCCAGTGCCACCGACTCGCCGGTCTTCGGATTTCTGCCGATACGCGGCGGGCGATAGTGCAGCGAGAAACTGCCAAACCCCCTGATTTCAATTCGCTGCCCCGTGGCAAGTGACCAGCTCATTTGCTCAAGGAGACTCTTGACGGCCAACTCGACATCCTTGTAGTTCAAATGCCCGTTCTTCGCGGCAAGAATCTCTATCAGTTCAGATTTTGTCATTGTTTCCACCTACCCGGATTAGAATTTTCTTCCCAGTAAACCCGAACGCTTGCGCGCTCACCCGAATCCGTCAATCGTCGTCGCTGCCCAGATGCTGTTTGAGCACGTCGCCAAGACTGGTCTTGGCATCCGAAGAACTGGAACCGTAGTCCTGCATCATCGCGGCCTCATCATCGGAATCCTTGGCCTTGATGGACAACATGATTGCACGGCTCTTGCGATCAACCCCCATGAACTTGGCCTCGACCTCGTCGCCGACCGACAGGATGGTGCGTGCGTCCTCGATCCGGTCAAGCGAAAGCTCCGATGCGCGCAGCGTACCGTCGACACCGTCGCCCAGGTCGATAATCGCGGCCTTGGCATCCACTTCCCTGACAGTACCCTTGACGATGCTGCCCTTGCTGTGTGCCGCGACGAAGTTCGCAAACGGGTCCTTCTCAAGCTGCTTGACGCCCAGCGAGATACGCTCGCGCTCCGGATCGACCGACAGCACGACAGCCTCGATTTCATCGCCCTTGGTGAAGTTGCGTACCGCCTCCTCACCCGGCTCGTGCCAGGAAATATCGGAGAGGTGCACCAGGCCATCGATCTCGCCAAAGAGCCCGATGAAGATGCCGAAATCGGTAATGGACTTGATGGTACCCTTGACCACGTCGCCCTTGTTGTGTGTTGCGCTGAACTCGTCCCACGGATTCGGGAAGCACTGCTTGACGCCGAGTGAAATACGGCGGCGTTCCTCGTCGATATCCAGCACCATGACTTCCACTTCCTGTCCGACGTGGACAACCTTGGAGGGATTCACGTTCTTGTTGGTCCAGTCCATTTCGGAGACGTGCACCAGACCCTCGACGCCTTCCTCGATCTCGACGAAGCAGCCGTAATCGGCAATGTTGGTCACCTTGCCGAACAGGCGCGAATTCGCCGGATAACGACGCGCAAGATCGGCCCACGGATCCTGACCGAGCTGCTTCATGCCAAGCGAGACACGGTTACGCTCGCGGTCGAACTTGAGTATCTTCACGTCGATCTCGTCACCGACGTTGACGATCTCGGACGGATGCTTGACCCGCTTCCAGGCCATGTCGGTAATGTGTAACAGGCCATCGATGCCGCCCAGGTCGACGAACACACCGTAGTCGGTAAGGTTCTTGACGATTCCCTTGGCGGTCATGCCCTCTTCCAGA
>CAMYKJ010000054.1 GCA_947258945.1 uncultured Ectothiorhodospiraceae bacterium | reverse complement strand
CCGCCGGCGCCACCCTGCATCTGGCGCATGAAGAAAATCCACACACCGATCAGCAGCAGCATCGGGAACCAGTTGATGAAGATCGTCATCAGCAAACCATGCTGGTTGGGCTCGACGACCTTGACCTCCACGTTGTTGTTCAGCAGGTCATCGACCATCTTCGGGTCATCGGGCGGCGTCTGTGTCGTGAACTGACTGCCGTCCACGCGCAGTCCCTTGACCGTATGATCCTCGATCTCGACGCGCTGGATCTGTCCCTGCTGGACTTCACCGATGAAATCGGAGTAGTCGACGCTCTGCCGGTTGGGCGTGCGCGGGCCGAAATTGTTGAAGACCGTCATCAGCACCAGTGCGATGACAATCCATAAAACCAGATTTTTTGCCAGATCGTTCAATACGGTTTCCTCGACCCTGAATATAAAATGATGGAGCGCCTAGCTTGCTTCTCGGCGCGTCAAATGCACGACTTGAGCCATTATGACATATTAGTGCCCTTGCGACCCTGTGCCAGCAGGTACACTTCCCTGCTCCGCGGGCGCGATGCTTTTGGTTTCCTTATCAACACCTTGCTGTACTTTTTGCGCAGGTCAGCGAGCAGTTGATCGAAGCCCTCGCCCTGGAAAACCTTGCACAGCAAGCTGCCGCCCTTGTCCTGTACTTTGTCTGCAAAATCCACCGCCAGTTCCACCAGATACATGCTGCGCGGCTGGTCCACGGCGCCCATACCGCTGATATTGGGTGCCATATCGGACATTACAAGGTCCACTTTCGTCTGCTTGAGCTTTTCCAGCAGTAATTCAATGACCTCATCTTCCCGGAAGTCCCCCTGGATGAATTCGACCCCGGGTAGCTCGTCCATGGGCAGGATATCCAGGGCAATGATACGACCACGCCCCTTGAGGATCCCGGCCGCATACTGGGACCAGCCGCCGGGTGCGGCACCGAGATCGACAATGGTCATGCCCGGCCGAATGATCCGGTCCCGTTCCTGCAGCTCTGCCAGTTTGTACACGGCGCGCGAGCGGTAGCCTTCACGCTGCGCGCGCTTCACGTATTCATCATCGAAATGTGTTCGCAGCCACTGATGACTGCTTTTGCTTCTGGCCATTAATTAACGGATCCCATTCAGAAAAATTGAAACATGCCTGGAAACTCCCTCCCCCTCAGGGGGGGGATCAAATGAATAATAAATAGATTCCCTCTCCCCCCGCCTACGCGGGGGCAGGCTCTGACCCTCTCCCAAAGGGAGAGGGAATTATCCGGGGGATAATCTGTAAAATGCCAGTTTACGTTGCGCACCTTGCGTATTTGTTCCTAAAAAACCGTTAATCCGGCATTCCAGGGCGGGAATATGACACTGAACGAAAAACTGAAGCGCGAACTGCGCGGCCGGGGCCATGCGCTCAAGCCGGTGGTGACGATTGGCAACGCGGGGCTCAACGCGGCGGTCATGCGGGAGATCGACCTGTCGCTGGAGCATCACGAACTCATGAAAGTGAAAATCGCCAGCGGCGACCGCGCGCAGCGCGTGGCAACCATCAACACCCTGTGTGTGACACTGGGTGCCAGGCTGGTGCAGTCCATCGGTCACATTGCATTGATTTACCGGGCACCCAAAGACTAGTCGGCCTGCGCGCGGCCGGCCGCGACCAGCAACAGACCGAGTCCGGCCGTCAGCATGAACAGCAGACTCGCCAGGCCATGCAGGCGCGCGAATTCGGCACTGTCTGCCAGTCCCTCGCCACGCAGATCGCCGATCATCGGTGCCAGCAGGAACTGGCCCGCCGCCACCAGCAGCAGCATGGCCGTCGTGACCCAGGCGCGCCAGTCGTAGCGCGCCGTGCGCAGCAGCGAGGCGATCAGCAGGATGCTGCCGCAGACCAGGCCAAGCAGTGCTGTCAGTGTAAACAGGTTGCCGGCCAGCGATCCGGCCAGTGCGCGGTCATCCAGTTGCGTGAACAGCACCGGCGCAACCATGGCGCCCACAGCCCACAAGCTGCCGACCCAGAGGGTCAGCATCATTCGCTCGGTGATCAGAAGAATCTTTTTCGTCACGGCGGGTTCTGTCTAAAAGTGTCTCCGGTGTCAGGCTCTGGATTTGCCATGACTTGCTCGTCTTTGCAAGGAACGCTGTGACGAAGCAACCTGTTAACGAGTGTACCGGTACAAGAGATTGTTTCGCTCTGCCTGCAATGAGGAAGCAGTCAGGGCTGCCCTAGATATACCTGACCTCGACAATCTCCAGGCTGCGCTCACCACCCGGCACCACCACGGAGACCTCATCACCCTCCCTGCGGGAAATCAGCGCTCGCGCGATGGGTGAGTTGACGGAGATCATGCCCACCTTGATGTCTGCCTCGTCCTCGCCGACGATCTGGTAGACGATGGTTTCGTCAGTGTCGACATCGATCAGCTCTACCGTGGCACCGAACACGACCTTGCCTTTTGCATCGAGCGTGGCGACATCCACGATGTGCGCATGGCTCAGCTTGCCATTGATTTCCTTGATGCGGCCCTCGGTGAAACTCTGCTGTTCACGGGCCGCGTGATACTCCGCGTTTTCCTTGAGATCGCCATGTGCACGCGCCTCCGCGATGGCCGCGATGATACGCGGGCGCTCGACGGTCTTCAGGCGTGCCAGTTCCTCGCGCAGTTTCTCAGCACCGCGTGCAGTGATCGGTACCTTGTCGCTCATCCTGTGTGTTCCCCATGCAGCCCCTGCAGGCTGATTACGTTACCGGTATCCAGGTATTCCAGTGCCATGCAGGTCGCGCGCGCACCGGACAGCGTCGTACTGTACGACACCTTGTGCTGCAGGGCACTCCTGCGGATGGTATAGGAATCCTTGATCGCCTGTTTGCCCTCGGTGGTGTTAAGAATCAGGTCGATCTGTCCATTTTTAATCATATCAACGATATGCGGGCGCCCTTCCATGACCTTGTTGACCACCTCGCAGTCGATGTCGTCGGCCTTGATGCTGGCCGCCGTACCGCGGGTGGCGACCAGGCGAAAGCCCTTCGCCACCAGGTCGCGTGCCAGCGCGACTGCACCTGCCCGGTCCGCCTTGCGCACGCTGATGAATGCCGTGCCGCCGGCCGGCACCGCGTTGCCGGCGCCCAGCTGTGCCTTGGCAAAGGCCTCGCCGAAGGTGCGGCCGATCCCCATGACCTCGCCCGTCGATTTCATTTCCGGCCCGAGCAGCGGATCGACACCGGGGAACTTGATAAACGGGAACACCGCTTCCTTGACGGAAAAATAATCCGGCCGCAGCATCCCGGTAATGCCCTGCTCACGCAGACGCCGGCCGGTCATCACGCGTGCCGCGATCTTCGCCAGCGGACGCATAGTTGCCTTCGAAACGAACGGCACGGTCCGCGAGGCGCGCGGGTTGACCTCGATCAGGTAGATATCATCGCCCTTGATGGCAAACTGCGTATTCATCAACCCGCACACTTTCAGTTCCTTCGCCATGCTGGCCACCTGCTCGCTCATGCGCTGCTGCACCGGGTCGCTCAGTGTGTAGGGCGGCAGAGAACAGGCCGAATCACCCGAATGCACGCCGGCCTGTTCGATATGTTCCATGATGCCGCCAATCAGCACATCCTCGCCGTCACAGATGGCGTCGACATCCACCTCGACCGCATCATCCAGAAAGCGGTCCAGCAATACGGGTGATTTATTCGAGACCTGCACGGCCTCGTGCATGTAACGCTCCAGGTCATCCGCGGAATACACGATCTCCATGGCGCGTCCGCCCAGCACGTAGGACGGCCGCACGACCAGCGGGTAACCGACCTCGTCTGCCATGGCCATCGCCTGGTCGATAGTGGAGGCAATCCGGTTGGGCGGTTGCAACAGGCCCAGCTTCTTCACCATTTGCTGGAAGCGTTCGCGGTCTTCCGCATGATCGATGGCATCGGCAGAGGTGCCAATGACCGGCACACCGTTCGCCTCCAGTCCGCGCGACAGCTTCAGGGGCGTCTGTCCGCCATACTGGACGATGACGCCTTTCGGCTGCTCGACATGGATGATCTCGAGCACATCCTCCAGTGTCAGCGGCTCGAAATACAGCCGGTCCGAGGTGTCGTAATCCGTCGACACCGTCTCCGGATTGCAGTTCACCATGATGGTCTCGTAACCGTCTTCGCGACAGGCCAGCGCGGCATGTACACAGCAATAGTCGAACTCGATACCCTGGCCGATGCGGTTCGGACCGCCGCCGAGGACAATGATCTTTTCGCGTTGCGTCGGCGCCGACTCGCACTCTTCTTCATAGGTCGAGTACATATAGGCCGTGGAGGTGGCGAATTCCGCAGCGCAGGTATCGACCCGTTTGAACACGGGACGGACATTCAGTGCATGGCGGTGCTTGCGTACCGCGTCCTCGGTCGTCTGCAGCAGCCGTGCCAGTCGCCGGTCCGAGAAACCCTTGCGTTTAAGCGCGAACATGCGCCCGGCATCGATGCCGTCCAGCGCCGAGTCGCGCAAGCCCTGTTCCTGTGTGACCAGGTCGCCGATCTGGACCAGGAACCACGGGTCGATGGCCGTGATCTCGGCCAGTTCGGCCATGGTCATGCCGGCCCGGAAACCGTCCGCGACATGCCACAGCCGGTCCGGCCGGGCGATACCCAGCTCCTTGCGCAATTCCGCGGCGGCGCCGTCCACCGACAGGTCGAACACCTCGTCGAGCCCGTCCATGCCGGTCTCCAGTCCGCGCAATGCCTTCTGCAGGGACTCCTGGAAGGTACGGCCGATTGCCATCACCTCGCCGACCGATTTCATCTGGGTGCCCAGCAGCGGTTCCGCCTGCGGGAATTTTTCGAAGGTAAAGCGCGGCACCTTGGTGACCACGTAATCGATGGCCGGCTCGAACGAGGCCGGCGTCGCACCGCCGGTGATGTCGTTTTTCAGTTCATCGAGCGTGAAGCCCACCGCCAGTTTCGCGGCGACCTTGGCGATCGGGAAGCCGGTTGCCTTGGAGGCAAGCGCGGAGGAGCGCGACACGCGCGGGTTCATCTCGATCACGACCATGTGGCCATCGGCAGGATTGATGGCGAACTGGACATTCGAACCGCCGGTCTCTACCCCGATCTTGCGCAAGACGGCGTTCGACGCATCGCGCATCAACTGGTATTCCTTGTCCGTCAGCGTCTGGGCCGGCGCAACGGTGATCGAGTCGCCGGTATGCACCCCCATGGGATCGAGATTCTCGATCGAGCAGATAATGATGCAATTGTCATTGCGATCACGCACCACCTCCATCTCGAATTCCTTCCAGCCGAGGATGGATTCCTCCAGCAAGACCTCGGTGGTCGGCGACAGGTCGAGGCCGTGTTCGCAGATAGTGGCGAATTCTTCCCGGTTATAGGCGATGCCGCCGCCGCTGCCGCCCATGGTAAAGGACGGACGGATAATGATCGGGAAACCCAGCGAGGCATGCACCTGCTGCGCCTCTTCCATGCTGTGCACGATATAGGCGCGCGGCGTCGACAGCCCGATGTCGGTCATGGCCTCGCGAAACAGGCCGCGGTCCTCGGCCATGTCGATGGCCTCGCGCTCGCGCACCAGGTCCAGCGCACAGTTCAGGGCGGTCTGCCCGCCCATGGTCGGCAACAGGGCGTCCGGCCGCTCGACCTCGATGATGCGGGCAACGGTTTGCCACTGCACCGGCTCGATATACACGGCGTCCGCCATGTCCGGATCGGTCATGATGGTTGCCGGGTTCGAATTCACCAGCACCAGGCGATAGCCTTCCTCGCGCAGCGCCTTGCAGGCCTGCGCACCCGAATAATCGAACTCGCAGGCCTGTCCGATCACGATCGGACCCGCGCCGATAATCAGTATGCTTTTTATGTCGGTTCTTTTCGGCATTTAAACAATCGCCACAGAGGACACAGAGATTAAATAAAATTTCTCGCGCAAAGCCGCAAAGACGCCAGGAGAACCAAATAACACTTGCATCGTTGTTTCACATTTATTCCTGAACGGTGATGGCATGCGTCTATATCCAGAATGATTTAACGTTAATATTACTTATGCTTTAACTTTGCGCCTTTGCGATTTTGCGCGAGAATTTTTTTCTCTGTGTCCTCTGTGGCTAGTCCTGTTTTTGCATCATTTCAATAAAGCGGTCGAACAGGGGTGCCACGTCGTGCGGGCCGGGGCTGGCTTCCGGGTGACCCTGGAAACTGAACGCCGGGCAGTCGGACCGCGACACGCCCTGCAGGGAACCGTCGAACAGGGAGCGGTGGGTCGGCACCAGGTGTTCCGGCAGGCTGTCCTCGTCCACCGCGAAGCCATGGTTCTGGCTGGTGATCAGCACCTGGTGCGTCTCCAGGTCCTGCACCGGGTGGTTGGCGCCATGGTGTCCGAATTTCATCTTGACGGTGCGGGCGCCGCTGGCCAGTGACAGCAGCTGGTGGCCGAGACAGATACCGAACAACGGGATGCCGCTGCCCAGCAATTCGCCGATTGCTTCGATCGCATAGTCGCACGGCTCCGGGTCCCCGGGGCCGTTGGACAGAAAGATACCGTCAGGACGGTGCGCCAGCACCTCGGCGGCAGTCGTCTGTGCCGATACCACGGTCACACGACAGCCGCGCTCTGCCAGCATGCGCAGGATGTTGCGCTTCACGCCGAAGTCATAGGCCACCACGTGGTATGGCAGCTCACTCTCCGGCCGCGCATCGGGCATGCCGCCGGCCAGAGACCAGCAGCCCTGACGCCATTCATAGGCGTCCCGCGTGCTCACCTCGCGCGCGAGATCCATGCCTTTCAGGCCGGGAAATGCGCGCGCCTGTTCCAGCGCCGCGGCCTCATCGGGATTGTCGCCGGCAATGATGCAGCCGTTCTGAGCGCCCTGCTCGCGCAGGATCCGCGTCAGGCGGCGCGTGTCGATATTCGCGATACCGATAACGTTGTTCTGCCGGAGGTAATCCTCCAGCGAGGACTCGCTGCGCCAGTTGCTGGCCAGCAGTGGCAGGTCACGTATGACCAGACCGGAACAGTGGATGGTGGCGGCTTCTTCATCATCGGCATTGGCACCGACATTGCCGATGTGGGGATAGGTCAGGGTTACGATCTGCCGGGCGTAGGACGGATCGGTCAGGATCTCCTGGTAACCGGTCATGGCGGTATTGAAAACCACCTCGCCGCTGACCTGACCTTCAACACCAATAGCGGAACCACGGAATACACTTCCGTCTGCAAGCGCCAACAGGGCCGCTTTTTTCAACTAGACCTCCGCTTCTGACGTAGAAAACGGGAGGGTTCAGTGGAACCATCCCGTTTGCATGCTACCGGTTAAACCGCCCAAAAAATCAGGCGAATTGTACTGGATTAATGAAGCAGTGGCTAGTAGATAGTTCCGAGCTGTAGGTGCCTGTCTGCCACCCTGGCAACTCGCTACTTGCTACTCACCACTCGCAAATATCTACTTAAGACCCAGAACATCCTGCATATCGTACAGACCGCTATCCTGCCCGGTCAGCCAGCCGGCCGCCCGGGCGGCGCCGTTGGCGAAGGTCATGCGACTGGAGGCCCGGTGCGTGATCTCGACCCGCTCACCGTCGCCGGCAAACAGCACGGTGTGATCGCCGACGATGTCGCCGGCGCGGATGGTCTCGAAACCGATGGTTCGACGCTCACGCTCGCCGGTGTGTCCCTCGCGTCCGTATACCGCACAGCTATCCAGGTCACGCCCGAGGGCCGCGGCCACCACCTCACCCATGCGCAGCGCGGTCCCGGAGGGGGCATCGACCTTGTGGCGGTGGTGCGCCTCGATGATCTCGATGTCCACTTCATCACCCAGTACCCGCGCCGCCATATCCAGCAGTTTCAGGCACAGGTTCACACCGACGCTCATGTTGGGGGCGAAGACCACGGCAATATCCTTTGCAGCTGCAGCAATCCCGGCCTTCTGTGCCTCACTGAACCCCGTGGTACCGATGACCATGCGCCGGCCGCGCCGGCGGCAGGCCTCGAGATTCGCCAGGGTCGGTTCCGGGCGGGTAAAGTCGATGAGGACGTCGAAATCATCCAGTACCGCGCTGATGTCCGCGCCCACCTCGACCGCCAGTTTACCGATACCGGCCAGATCACCGGCATCACTGCCCAGCAGCGAACTCTCCGGATGCTCGAGTGCCGCGGTCACCGTCAGGCCCTCGGCCTGGTGACAGGCCTGAATCAGGCTGCGCCCCATGCGACCGGCGGCGCCGGTAATTGCGATACGAGTCATGCAGTGTTCCATTCTCAGATTGAGCCTGCATATTGCCACAGAGAACAAACAGGTCACAGGGGTCACGCAGCAACAGAACAGCGAATTAAATTAGAATGGGCTCATGACTGCAAAACAAATCTGGGTTGACGCCGATGCCTGTCCGAAAGTGATCAAGGAGATCCTGTATCGGGCAGCAGACAGGGTCGGCGTACCGCTGATCCTGGTTGCCAATCAACCCCTGCAGGTGCCCGGATCCCTCCATATCCGGTCGATCCAGGTCGCGGCCGGTTTTGATGTTGCAGACAACCATATCGTGCAGCAGGCAAAGCCGGGTAACCTGGTGATCACCGCGGATATCCCGCTGGCAGCCGAGGTCGTCGCCCGGGGCTGCCTGGCACTGAACCCGCGCGGCGAACTCTATACCGAAGACAATATTCGCGAACGGCTGAACATGCGGGATTTCATGGACACCCTGCGCAGCAGCGGCGTGGATACCGGCGGGCCGGCATCCATCAGCCAGGCCGACCGCAAGGCCTTTGCCAGCCAGCTGGACCGGCTGCTGGCCCGATGGATTGGCTAAGGAAAGAAACCGGTCACAGGCGCCTGCTCCAGGGAAATGAATGACCTGGAACGGCCAGGTTTGACCGATTAACTGCTGGTACTTGTTTGTTCACGAGCGGGCCATGTGGATCGCACTGAACACAAAAATATTTTCGCCCAACCAGCCTAATTACCTTTCTTTATTTGTGGTATAATGCCCCTACGTTTTACACGGTTTATATGGCGGGGTGACCACATGATCGTAGCGCATTCGCTATTGGCAGAATGCCTGAATCTGTCCGGCGAAAGTATTCGCCAGTTGGTCAGCGAAGGCATGCCAGAATACGCACACGGCCTTTATGACCTGGGCCCCTGTATCCAGTGGTACATTGAATACCGCGCCAGGTCGGCCGGCAAATCGGGTGACGTGGCTCCACCCGACCTGTACGTCGAGGATCTGCACCAGCTGCAGGCCGTCGTTGAACGCGCCCTGACCGGGATTGACCGGGGGCTGGCCGAGGATCTGTCCTGCCTGGGTGACCCTGTTGATATCAGCGACCGGCTGCAGCTTGCCAGCGGCCGGATCCGCACAGCCATCTCGGACGGCCTCGACCGCTACGTCGCCACGATCAAGGAGTGACCCGGACTCGCCAGCACAGGCTTGTGGTGGACACTCTAACTGGAACGGCGACCCGAGGGCCGCCGCATTATTGAACCTGTACTTCCGGGTTAGGCCGAGGCTGTGTAAAAACGCACCGTTTTCAAAAATTGCAAAAATATTTACCACTTAAACCCCGGTCGCTATTTATATGCCTGCTGCATATGGAGCAACATGGCAATATTGTCCCTACAAGCGAATCAGTACCCCACTTTTAAAAATCACGTTTTGTTTTTACACAGCCTG
>CAMYKJ010000053.1 GCA_947258945.1 uncultured Ectothiorhodospiraceae bacterium | reverse complement strand
CCGAGACGTGCCGCGACCGTCGCGGTCGCCACACCATGCTGCCCGGCACCGGTCTCGGCAATCACGCGCCGCTTGCCCATGCGCTGCGCCAGCAATCCCTGGCCGACGGTATTGTTGATCTTGTGGGCACCGGTGTGATTGAGGTCTTCGCGCTTCAGGTAAATTTGTGCACCGCCGGCCGCCTCGGTCAGGCGCTGCGCAAGATACATTGGTGACGGCCGGCCGACATAATGCGCCAGGTCCGCATCCAGCTCCGCCATGAACTCCGGATCATGCAGGTACTTGCGGTAGGCGTCGTTCAGCTCGTTCAGCGGCGGCATCAGGGTTTCCGCGACGAAACGACCGCCGTAGATACCGAAATGGCCCGCCTCATCCGGCAGGGTGTCTGCCTCCGGGTGCTCAGCCTTATGCATCTGTTCCACCACTTTGCACTCCTGTCATGAATTCACTGATTTTCGCCGTCGACTTGATACCCGGGGCAGACTCCACACCGCTGCTGACATCTACTCCGAAGGGCCGGACGCGGCGAACGGCCGCGGCGACGTTGTCAGGCGTGAGTCCGCCGGCAAGGATCAGCGGTCGGTCGACCCGGGGCGGCACAAAGTCCCAGTCAAACGCCTCGCCGCCACCCCCGCGGGTCTGTGGCTGCCAGGCATCCAGCAGAAAACCGGCAGCATCCGGATAGTCATCCATCACGGCCTGCAGGTCGGTGTCCGCCTGCATGGCCACCGACTTGATAAACGGCATACCCCAGGTGCTGCACTCGGCGTTGCTTTCCCGGCCGTGGAACTGCAGCAGGCCAAGCGGAACCTGCACCAGCGTCGTCTCGATTGTAGCAGGCGCGGCATCGACGAACAGGCCGGTCACCGTCACAAACGGTGCCACGGACAGGGCAATGTCCCGCGCAACCTCGGTACCAATATAGCGCGGACTGGGGGAATAAAACACCAGACCGAGGGCATCGGCACCGCAGGCACACACGGCCTCGGCATCCTGTCGGCGGGTAATCCCGCATATTTTCACCCGGGTTCGCATCCGCATCAGGTCCCTGGATCAGGCAGATTTATTAATGTAACAGAATCGGGCTGCCAGGAGTGCGCGGCGGCGCTAGCCGAACACGGGCAGGCGGGGTTTCGCAGGCAGCCGGAACACCGGATCGTAACCGACATGCACAAGGTACAGGCCATCGGGGGGCGCATTGACCCCGCTCAATGTCCGGTTGCGTGCCTGCAGCACCTCGGCCACCCAGCCAACCGCTCGCTCGCCGCGACCGATGGCCAGCAGGACACCGGCGATACAGCGAACCATGTGATGCAGAAATGCGTTCGCCTCGACATCGATATACACGCAGTCCCCGGAGCGGGTGACATCGAGCCGGACTATCTTCCGGCGCGGGCTTTTTGCCTGGCAGCCGGCCGCACGAAAAGAGGTAAAGTCATGTTCGCCGACCAGCGCGCCGGCCGCCGCCTGCATGCGCGCATGATCCAGTGGACGGTGTTCGTGGCAGACCCTTCGCCTCAGTACGGCGCTCGCAACCGGCCGGTTGAGAATGATGTAGCGGTAGCTTCGGCGCCGCGCCGAGAAACGGGCATGAAAGCTCTCGTCGACGCGCGCTGACCACTGCAGGCGGATATCATGTGGCAGGTTGGCATTTGCCCCGCGCACCCAGTTGGCATCGCTGCGCAGGGCACCGCTGTCGAAGTGCACGACCTGGGCCGTTGCATGCACGCCGGTATCAGTGCGTCCGGCACAGACCACATGGACCGGGTGGTCCGCCACCACGGACAGGCCTTCTTCCACCCTGCCCTGTACGGTCATGCCGCTTGCCTGGCGCTGCCAGCCGTAATAGGCAGACCCGTCGTATTCAATACCCAGGGCGATTCTCATACAGCATGTGTTATCGGGTGACGGCTGAAGGGAGACAGGTAATCACGGTGCGGAAATACCGTCCGGGGCGACTATGACAAAGCGCAGGACTTCGCCCCCGGCCGTGCACAGATGGCGTCAGTGCACGCTCGACGCCAGCGCGACGGGCCTCAGGCAAGTTTTGATATTATGTTTTCCGCTTCCTCTTTCTGCTCGGCATTGCCTTCCTCGATAACCTCGCCGAGTATGCTGCGAGCGCTGTCCGCGTCGTCCATATCGATGTAGGCACGCGCAAGGTCGAGCTTGGTCGTCATCTCGTCCACGTTTTCCAGCAGGCCTTCGCCGGCATCCTCTTCATCGCTGCCGGCGGTGTCGAGCGTGAACTCGATGGTGTTCGAGTCCTGCGACTCGGCGACGGCTGATTCGGACTGCGGACTGGCCTGCTCGAGGCCGGACAGGTCCATATCGAATTCCGCAGTCTCCTCCACAGCGGCCGGTGCACCGCCGCCGTAAAGTGCGTTGTGCGGTGACAGGGCCAGCCCCATGGCAGCAACTTTTTCCCAGTGGCTGTCGCCCGCGCCGAACATTTCATGGAAAGCCGCAGCAGCCTGGTCGAAGGCAGCGGCGTTGCCGGCGGAATGATAAACCTCCAGCAGTTTCATCCGTGCATCGACATTGTCCGGGCGCGCCTGCAGGGCCGCGAGCAGTACATCCTCGGCCTGCTGGATGCGACCGTAAGCGAGGTAGACATCCGCCTCGGTGACCGGATCACTGTCGATATCGTGAGCTGCTTCCTGGGCCAGCTCGCTTTCCTCCACAACCGGCTCATCGATCTCCACATCGGGGACCGGCATGACGGAGCCGCGCCCGGCCACACCGGCAAGCTGATGTTCCATGGTGAATTCGTCGTCCAGGGTGTCTTCACCTGCACGGAAGCGTCGTATGGCCCAGACGATGCCACCGAGCAGCAGGACCACAATGACACCCAGTCCGGCAAACATCGGGTTATCCACCAGGCGATTGTACAGTCCCGTCAGCCGCTCCATCAGGGGGTTGGCCATCCCCGCAAGCCACTCCATCCAGCCCTGAACCGGCGTTGTTTCCGTATCGACCGGAGCGGCAGCGTCAGCGACCGCCTCGTCCATCGGGACTTGCTGCGCGTCTGCTGCAGACCCGCTCTCGGCGACCGCGTCCGGCTCTGCTCCGGAGGTCTGTTCCATGGCCGTATCCGGCAGCATGTCATCCGTAGCAATGTTTTGCTGCAACCTGGCGAGTTCGTCATCCTTCAGTTCCAGCAGGCGCCGCATGGTAGTGACCTGTTCTTCCAGCTCGCCGACGCGGGACTGCAATTCCTGCGACTGCGCCTGCCCGGCCGCCACTTCCTCGGCCGCCAGTGCCAGACGCTGCTGTATATCCTGGCTGTCGCCCGGTCCACCGGTCAACGGGTCGCCCGGCGATGCCGCGCCGCTGACAGCATCCTCTTCCGGCGCCGTCAGCTGCAGACGCGTGCTGATTTCCGCTGCAGCAGCGGGTGATGTATCTGTTGCGACTGTTGCAGAGTCTTCTGCGTCGCCGGTCGGCTGTGTGGCCGGCGCGGTCGCGGTGGTTGTCAGGTCTTGCCCGCCTTTCCACTCGGCATACTGGCGGCGGGACTCCGCAGATGCCTCACGCCGGCTTAAAGTGGTTATTTCATCCCGCGACGGTACCGTCAGCGTCACGCCTTCAAGCAGCCGGTTGATGTTGTTGCCCTCAAACGCCCGCGGATTGGCACGCTGCAATGCCAGCATCATTTGCTCGATCGATATGCCATCGTCGGGACGCAGGCGCTTGGCGATTGACCACAGCGTTTCACTGCGACGGACCGGTCCGTAACTGTTTGGCGTGGATCGAGGTGCCGTGCTGACGGTAGCCGGGACTGCCAGCGGACGTTTGGCCGGCACACGGGTTGTCGGGGCACGGGGTGCCGGCGCCGATGTCGCCGGCCGGCTCACGGGTGCAACCGGGGCCACCGGGGCCGCCGGCATGGTGACCGGCGGGTCGACCAGCACGGTGTACTGGCGCAGCAGGCGTCCGCGTGGCCAGTCCAGTTCCAGCAAAAATTCGAGGTAAGGCTCGCGCACCAGCGCATCGCTGGTGACTCGAACGACCGCTTTACCGGACGCGTCCTTTTGCAGGGTGAAAGTGAAATCGGCCAGGATCGCAGCCTTGGTCATGCCGACGCGTTCATGGTCCTGCAGTGAGGCCAGGGAAACGCGGATATCTTCCAGATTGGTGGTCGAGGCCGACGTCAGTTCAATCACGGCATCCATCGGCTGATTGAGCGCCGAACGCATATCGATATCACCCAGTCCGAGTGCGAATGCCTGCGGGCATATCGAGACCAGCAGCAATGCTGCAGCGACAACCGATTTTCTGAACATACCTATATATCCCCTCATTTAAGGTTATGCGTTGAATCAGGTACCAGTACAGCTGCCTGCGTGGTTGCAGACTATAGCCTAGAAATGGTTTTTCACCAATATTTCAGCAATCTGGATACTGTTAAGGGCAGCACCCTTGCGCACGTTATCGGCGACGACCCACAGGTCTAAACCCTTCGGATGGGAGATATCCTCACGGATCCTGCCCACGTAGACCGAATCGTGTGTTGCGCCTTCGGTCACCGCAGTCGGGTAGCCGCCATCGCGGTGTTCATCCATGACCACCACACCGGGCGCCTGTTCAAGCAGTTCACGCGCCCGCGCGGCCGAGAGCTTGTCACGCGTCTCGATATGCAGCGCCTCGGAATGGCCGTAGAACACCGGGATGCGGACCGCTGTCGGATTGACCCCAATGGACTCATCACCCATGATCTTGCGGGTCTCCCACACCATTTTCATCTCTTCCTTGGTGTATCCGTTGTCCTGGAAAACATCGATATGCGGCAGCGCGTTGAACGCGATCTGCTTGGGATAGACCTTCGCCTCCACCGGCTGGCCGTTCAGCAGCGCGGCTGTCTGGGCGGCCAGTTCCTCGATGGCCTCCTTGCCCGTGCCGGACACGGCCTGGTAGGTGCACACGTTGATGCGCTCGATGCCGGCTGCATCGTGAATCGGCTTCAGCGCCACCAGCATCTGAATGGTGGAACAGTTCGGATTGGCGATGATGCCGTGGCGGGTGTAGTCGGCGATGGCCTGCGGATTGACTTCCGGAACCACCAGCGGGATTTCGTCGTCGTAACGGAACTGCGAGGTATTGTCGATCACCACACAGCCGGCTGCCGCCGCAATCGGCGCATACTTTGCCGAGATCGAGGCACCGGCCGAGAACAGGCCGATGCGGACCTTGCCGAAATCAAAACCGTCCAGGTCCTCGACTTTCAGGTGTGTGCCGCAGAAGGGTATTCTCTTTCCGGCAGAGCGCGCACTGGCCAGCGGGTATACCTTGCCGGCCGGGAACTTGCGCTGCTCGAGGATCTCCAGCATGGTCTCGCCAACTGCGCCGGTTGCACCCACCACGGCTACATCATATGTATCAGACATCGTTCAGTACCTGTTAACGGTTTAATGCGCTGCCCGCAGCGCTGCGACCACAGCGTCACCCATGGCGGATGTGCCGACCGCCTGTTCGCCGGCCGCCGCAATATCCGCTGTTCGCAGTCCCCTGTCCAGCACGTCGCCGACGGCCGTCTCGACCCGGCGTGCGAGAGCGGCTTCATCGAGACTGTAGCGCAGCATCATCGCCACCGACAGGATGGTCGCCAGCGGGTTGGCGACGTCCTGACCGGCGATATCCGGCGCCGACCCGTGGATCGGTTCGTACATGCCCTTGCCGTTCGCATCGAGCGAGGCCGACGGCAACATGCCGATCGAACCGG
>CAMYKJ010000052.1 GCA_947258945.1 uncultured Ectothiorhodospiraceae bacterium | reverse complement strand
AAAGATCGGTGTAACCAAGCAGGTCAAATAACACCCGACCGGTGCAACCATGAACCCACCGCCTTCACTGGCGGTGGGTTTTTTATTGTATGGAGAAAATGATGGACTTCGAACAATATCTCAAGCCTGAAATGATCCAGACCTACCTCATACCCTGGGGAATCAGGCTCACCACTGCGCTGGTAATTTTTGTAGTTGGCCGGATAGTTGCAAAAGTCATGGCGCGCTTTGCGGAACGCGTGATGCGCCGCGCCAGTCTGGATGAGATGCTGACCGCCTTTCTCCGCAATATCCTCTACACCGTCCTGCTGGTGGTGGTCATCATCGCCGCGCTGGACCAGCTCGGTGTGCAAACCACCTCGCTGCTGGCCATATTCGGTGCCGCCGGTCTGGCCATCGGCCTGGCACTGAAAGACTCGCTGGCCAATTTCTCGTCCGGTGTCATGCTGGTCATCTTCCGGCCGTTCAAGGTCGGTGACTTCATCGAGGCGGCCGGACAGGCCGGCGTGATCGAGGAGGTGCGCATCTTCAGCACCCTCATGAAGACCGGCGATAACCGCGAGATCATCATTCCCAACAGCCATATATACAGCGGACCGATCATCAATGTCTCCGCACGACCGACCCGGCGCATCGACATGGTGTTCGGTATCAGCTACGACGACGACATTCGCAAGGCGAAGCAGCTGATCGAGGCGGCCTTTGCGGCGGATGACCGCATCCTCAAGGACCCGGCACCCGCCGTGGCCATGGCCGAACTGGCCGACAACAGCGTCAACTTCAATGTCCGGCCCTGGGTCAAGACTGCCGACTACTGGACAGTGCGCTCGGATCTTATGGAACGCATCAAGCTGTCGTTTGATGAGAACGGCATCACCTTCCCCTATCCGCAACTGGATGTGTACATGCGCAACGTCGCCTGACTGGTACCGATGTAAAGGCATTTGGCCACGGAATCCACGGAAGGACACGGAAAAATCCATTGAAATAACTGGTTAGTTATTTATGACATTGCGGGCACAGCGCGGTAATCCATGTCGCGCCGGTGCCGCAGGAGCCCGTGGCGATCCCCGAGATCCCTTCACTCAGCTCGGGACGCCTATGGCAGATTGCTTCGTCACTGTGTTACTCACAATGACAATGTGACCATACATATACTGAAGCAGTTTTATTTTTCCGTGTCCTTCCGTGGATTCCGTGGCCATTAATCGGTTTATTTCCAGCCGCGCCGGATATACCGCTGCCTGCCACCTGGTTCGCCTATTTCGATATACTGCATGGCCATGAGTGCCGTCGACAGCATGCTCCACTGCCGCTGGATCGCACCGGTCGAACCGGCCGGCACGATTCATACATTTCACAGTGTTGTCGTGCAGGAAGGCAGGATCCTGGACATCCTGCCGAGTGACGTGGCACGTGAGCGCTACACGGCGGAGATTGAACACGACCTCGACCGGCACCTGCTGATCCCGGGCCTGGTCAATGCGCATACCCACGCGGCCATGTCCTTGTTGCGCGGGCTCGCCGACGATCTGCCGCTGCACGAATGGCTCAACGAACATATCTGGCCGGCCGAGTCACACTGGGTCAACGAGGAATTCGTCCATGACGGCACGCAGCTCGCCATGGCCGAGATGCTGCGCTCCGGCACCACCTGTTTCAATGACATGTATTACTTCCCGGATGTCACCGCACGCGCGGCGGCCAGCTGCGGGATACGTGCCATGACCGATACCGTGCCGATCCGCTGATCAGGACACAGTTCGCACCGCATGCCCCCTACACGGTGTCCGATGAGCCGTTACAGCATATCCGCACACTGGCAAATGAACTCGACATCGGCATTCACATGCACGTTCACGAAACCGCTGAGGAAGTGGACAAGGCGGTGGAAACAACCGGCGCACGCCCGCTGGCGCGCCTGCAGGCGCTGGACATGATTGCGCCGGACATGGTGGCGGTACACATGACCCAACTGACGACACAGGAAATCGACGACTATGCCGCGAGTGGCGGCCACGTCGTGCACTGTCCCGAATCCAACCTGAAGCTGGCCAGCGGCTTCTGTCCGGTCACCGCCCTGGCAGCGGCCGGGGTCAACGTGGCACTGGGTACGGATGGCGCCGCCAGCAACAACGATCTCGACATGCTGGGTGAAATACGCACTGCCGCCCTGCTCGGCAAGGCCGTCAGCGGCGATGCCAGCGCGCTGCCGGCCCACGAGGTACTGCAGATGGCCACCCTGAACGGGGCCCGCGCGCTTGGCCTGGCGGATGAGACCGGCTCGCTGGTCAGGGGCAAATGGGCCGACATGACGGCCGTCCGCCTCGATACCCTCGAGACACAACCAGTGTACGATCCGGTCTCGCAACTGGTCTATGCCGGCGGACGGGAACAGGTCACGGATGTCTGGGTCGCCGGCCAGCACCTGTTGAAAAACCGCCGCCTGACCACGCTGGACGGCGATGATATCCTCGACCGTACCCGTGTCTGGCAAGGCAATATCGGAAGCGAGCAATGAGTGAAACCCCGCACAACGTCGATCCCGACGAGATCAGGAAGTTCGAGCGACTGGCCAGCCGCTGGTGGGATCCCAACAGCGAGTTCAAGCCTTTGCACGACATCAACCCGCTGCGCCTTGACTATATCGACCGGCTTGCCCCGCTTGCAGGACTGCGCGTGATCGATGTCGGCTGCGGCGGCGGACTGCTCACCGAGGGTATGACGCAGCGCGGCGCCACGGTGACCGGCATCGACATGGGCAAGACGCCACTGAGCGTCGCACGCCTGCACCGGCACGAATCCGGACTGGAGATCGACTACCGGCAGGCCACCGCCGAACAGGTAGCACAGGAAGAACCGGGCACCTATGACGTGGTCACCTGCCTGGAAATGCTGGAACATGTGCCGGACCCCGCAGCCGCGATAGCGGCCTGCGGGCAATTGATCACGGACGATGGCCATGTCTTCCTGTCAACCATCAATCGCAACCCGAAGGCCTGGCTGTTTGCCGTGGTCGGTGCCGAATATCTCCTGCACCTGCTGCCGAAAGGCACCCATGATTACAGCAAGTTCATTCGTCCTTCCGAGATGGAGGCATGGGCCCGTGCTGCCGGACTGCAGCTGACCGATCTGACCGGCATGAGCTATAACCCGCTCACCCGGGAATACCGCCTGGGCAGCGACGTCTCGGTGAACTACCTGGCCTGCTTCCGCAAAGCCTGATGTCTGCGTTCCGCCCCACACCGGCTGCCGGCGCCATCCGTACCGTGCTGTTCGACCTGGACGGCACCCTGCTCGATACCGCACCGGACCTGGCCGATGCCCTGAATGCAGTGCTGGAAGAAAACGGCCGGACACCCCTGCCCTATGCACATATCCGCCCGGTAGTTTCGCACGGCGGCATTGCGCTGATCGATCTCGGCTTCGGGCTGGAACACACCGACCCGCAGTTCGAGGCCCTGCGTACGCGGCTGCTGGTGGTCTACCGGGCCAACCTGTCCCGCAAGACACGTCCCTTTCCCGGCATGCTTGAAGTGCTCGAGCGGCTGGAGGCGCGCGACATCAACTGGGGAGTCGTGACCAACAAGCCCGGCTGGCTGACAGAACCCCTGCTGCGCGACCTTGACCTGTTTGACCGCGCCGTCTGTGTCGTCAGCGGTGATACGCTGGATGAGCGCAAGCCGCACCCGGCACCCATGCTGCATGCCTGCGAGCAGGCCGGCTCGCAACCGGCACAGTGTGTCTACGTCGGCGATGCACAACGCGATATCGAGGCCGGTATCAACGCCGGCATGCACACACTGGTTGCGCTGTTCGGCTATATACCGGAGGGCGAAGACGCGCATGCCTGGCAGGCCGACGCCTCGATCAGCGCCCCGGACGAATTGCTTGACTGGCTGGACGGCCGCTGAATCCGCCCGGCGCTTGGTGCTATGATGGCCCACCATGCCCGCTGAATTCCTCTTTATCCTGCTGCCGGCGCTGGCCAGCGCCGCCGTGTTCGGTGCGCTGGTCGCCTTCCTGCTGTTTTCGGGAAAACTGTCCCGCCTGCGCAACGAGTGCGCGAAACTCGAGATCAGCCTGGAGCTCGAGCGCAAGGCCATGGACGTACAGCACCAGTCCATGCAGCAGCTCAACAGCCAGTTGAAGGACAGTTTCAACGCACTGGCCGCCAATGCCCTGCAAAGCAACAATGCGCAGTTCCTGCGGCTTGCCCGCGAGAACCTGGAGCAATTTCATATCAAGGCCGAGGGCGAACTCGAAAAGCGCGAGAAGGCCGTCGAGAACCTGGTCAAGCCGATCCGCGAGGCCCTGGACAAGACCGAGGGCCAGGTGCGCAAGATGGAGAATGAACGCCAGCAGGCGCATGGCGCACTCACCAAACACCTGGAAACCATGGCGGAATCACACCGCCTGCTGCAGCACGAAACACGCAACCTGGTGCAGGCACTGCGCCGGCCGGAAGTGCGCGGGCAATGGGGCGAACTGACCCTGAAACGGCTGGCGGAACTTGCCGGCATGGTCGAGCACTGCGACTTCATCGAACAGGAAAGCCTGCAAACCGGCGAGGGCGCGCAACGACCGGACATGGTGATCCGCATGCCCGACCGGCGCGAGATCGTGGTCGACGCCAAGACGCCGCTGGATGCCTATTTGTCCGCGGTCGAGAGCACGGATGATGAACAACGCAAGCACCACCTGATACGCCATGCGCGCAATGTCCGCTCCCGTATACGGGAGCTGTCGGCCAAGGCCTACTGGCAGCAAATGAAATACAGCCCGGAATTCGTGGTGCTGTTCATTCCCGGCGACCAGTTTCTCAGCGCGGCACTGGAGATCGACCATACACTGATCGAGGACGCACTCGCACAGAACGTCATCCTTGCCACACCGACCAGCCTGGTCGCCCTGCTGCGCGCAATCGCCTATGGCTGGCGCCAGGAGGTACTGGCCGAGAACGCCGATACCATTCGTGAAATCGGCCAGGAAATGTTTATCCGGCTGACCACCTTTGCCGAACACCTTGCCAAGCTGGGCCGCAGCCTGGACAGCAGCGTCTCGGCCTATAACAAGGCGGTCGCCTCCTATGACTCGCGGGTACTGCCCGGTGCGCGCAAGTTCACGGAACTGGGCATCAGCACGAAAAAGGAACCGCCCAAGGTCGAGCAGGTGGAACACATGGCCCGCACTGTCGAATCCCGCGAAGAAAACGACAAGGCGCACTGACATGACAGCCCCTGTATCGCTTGCAGGCTGGCAGCCTGCCGCAGACCTGCTGCACGAGCGGATTATTCTGCTGACCGGTGCCGCCAACGGTATCGGCCGCGCGCTGGCGGATGCCATGGCCAGGCACGGCGCGACCGTGATCATGCTCGACAAGGACGTGCACGGACTGGAACGCGCCTATGATGAAATCGTTGCGGCCGGACACACCGAGCCCGCCCTCTACCCCATGGACCTGCAGGGCGCGACACCGGACGACTACGTGCAGCTGGCGGAAACCGTGCAGCAGGAGTTCGGCCGGCTCGACGCCCTGGTGCACAATGCGGCACACCTCGGCGCACTGGTGCCGTTCGCCAATTACGACAATGAACTGTGGTTGCAGTCGATACAGGTCAACCTGCATGCACCCTACCTGCTGACCACTGCCTGCCTGGGCCTGCTCAATACGGGCAAGGATGCATCCATCGTCATCGTGTCCGACGCGGCGGGCCGCCAGGGCAAGGCCTACTGGGGCGCCTACGCGGTGGCCAAGGCAGGCATGGAAGCATTCATGCAGATACTCGCGGACGAACTGGAAAGCAACACCTCGATACGCGTCAACAGCATCGACCCCGGACCGGTGTTGACCGGCCTGTACCGCATCGCCTATCCGGGCACGGACAGCGCCGGGCTTCTCCAGCCTGCGGCTATCGTCAATCCGTTTCTGTACCTGTGCAGTACCGCCAGCAGCGACCTCACCGGTCAGCAGCTGAGTGTGGCCGGGCTGCTGGCGCAGGAATAACCGGAGGTCTGACACTGCCGCACAGGGATGCAGTGATATACACTTTGCGGTTATTTCGAGAACACATCATGAAGTTTATTTACGCCCTGCTGTTTGCTGTCCTGCTTGCCTTTCTGGCCTGGCCCTATTACCGGATCTACCAGATCGATGATGTGCTGGGCCGCGACAACCCGGAGGAGCTGGCCCCGCTGGTGGACCTGGCGGCGGTGCGCGCCGGCGTCGTGCAACAGCTGGATGCCCGCATGCAGGCGACCACCGGGCAGGCGACGCAGGGCAGCGTGCTGGACTGGGTGCATGAAAACCTGCGCAAGCTGGGCAGCGATACGGCGGATCAGCTGATTGACCTGGAATGGGTGCGCGAGACGCTGCAGCGCGCCGCCCGCGAGGCAATAGCGGAGCCCCCCTACTACCTGATGAAGTCCATCGATTATGCCTTTTTTGACGGCCTCGACAGCTTCCTGATCCGGCTCGGTCCACTCGAGCAGAACCCGACGCATGTGCGCATGCAACTGCGCGGCGGCAACTGGCGGATAACCGGTATCTACAACTGAGCGCTACGACCCGTTTACCGGTTACTCGAATTCGGCCTGCTCGATCTCAAGCAAGGCAAGACTGATGTGCTTGCCAATCTCATCCTCGAAACCGGACCAGTCCTGGAAAGCCGACAGGCTCTCGACGACAGCATCTTTCATCTCGAAGTCGCTGAGACCCTGTTCGTACAATTCGGCCACTTTTTCATACAGCACCTGCAGGTAATTGCAGAAGGGCTTGATCACTTCCGGGCCACCCGAGGGACCATGGCCGGGAATGTAGTGTTGCAGCTGCAGCTCACTGGCCTGTTCACAGGCGGCGAGATTGCCACGGAAAGACCCGTCATCCATGCGGCCTATGCGCTTGTACAGGGCATTGTCGCCCGTCGCCAGCAGCGAGTCCTCGACGACCTCGATCATCGCGTCTGTCCTGGTATGGGCCCAGTCCGTCAGGTAGACCCTGAGGGTCACATCACCCACCTTGATCTCCTGGCCATCCGTCAGGGGCTGGTCGGGAATGACGGCCTCGGTACCTTTGGATGCACCTTCCGTGAGCTGCTCCATGATGGATACCCAGTTTTCTGCCTCACCCGCATTGGCCTGCTCGATCATCACGGGGTGCGCAAAGTAGCGTGCTGCCGGGTACGCTTCCCGAATGGCCTGGTTACCGAGCCAGTGGTCGCCGTGAATATGCGAGGCGAACACATGGGTGACGGGCTGTTTCGTGACTTTCTTTATTTGTCGCAGAACCATGCGGCCGCTCTCGAGGGTCGAACCCGGGTCGATGACTGCGACGCCGGCACTGGTAACCACGAAGGCCGGATTATTCATAAAGCCCTGGTTCCCGGGATTGGGTAATTCCGTCGGACCGTGGATCACCCAGACATGCTCGCTGAGTTTCTCCGCCGG
>CAMYKJ010000051.1 GCA_947258945.1 uncultured Ectothiorhodospiraceae bacterium | reverse complement strand
GAACTGTGCGCGGCGGGCGAGGTGCAACAGGCCCTGGCGCTGCTGCAGGCGGCGCGCCAGGCAGAACCCGACAATCACGGCCTGACGCTGGATTATGCCGAACTGTGTTTTCGTGCGGGCGATGCGGATGAAGCCGGCCGGCTGCTCGATGCCCTGCCCCGCGATATCCGCGACCAGGCCGAGGCCATACGACTGCGCGCGCTGCTGGAGTTTGCCACGGCGGTACCGGCAGGCCAGTCGACGGACGAACTCGAGTCGGCGGTCGCCGCCCGGCCGGACGACAGCGAGAGCCGTTACCGGCTCGGCTGCGCTTACGTCATGGAGGACAAGTACGAACAGGCGGCCGACACGTTCATGCATATCCTGCAGCATGACCGGCTGTTTCGGGACGATGCCGGGCGCAAGGCGCTGCTGGCACTGTTCAGCCTGCTGGACGCATCAGACGAACGCATCACCACCTGGCGACGCCGCATGTTCACCGCGCTCCACTAAACTTGCAGGCCGGACTCAGGACGTCCCGGCAGTCCGTTTGTCCAGTTCCTGCGCAAGCTTCTTGGCCGGCACATAACCCGGCAACAGGGAGCCGTTCTCCATGAGGATGGCCGGTGTCCCGGCCACACCCATCTCCATACCCAGGTCGAAGTGGTCCTTGACCGGATTGTTGCAGTCCGATTTTGGCAGTTCCTTGCCGGCCTTGGCGCTGGTCATCGCGCTGTTGCGGTCCTCGGCACACCACACGGAAACGGCCTTGGCAAACGACGGTGTATTGGGACCGCTGCGCGGGAAGCTCATATAGCGCACGGTGATCCCCTGCGCATTGTAGTCGCCGATTTCATTGTGCAGCTTGCGGCAATAGCCGCAATCGATATCGGTGAACACCGTAATGGTGTGGCGCGGCTGCTTTGCCGGGAACACGATCATGGTCTTTTCATCGATACCGTTCAGGGTATTGAGGCGGACCTTGCCCAGCCGCTGCTCGGTCAGGTCGGCACGGGTTTCCATATCGATGAGCTTGCCCTCGAAGACGTATTTCCCGTCATTGCTGACATAAAAGATATTCATGCCGACCAGCACTTCGGAAATGCCATTCAGCGGCGATGGACTGACCTGGTCGATGGCGTCGTTCGGAATGGCCCTCGACAGTGACTCCCTGACGACCTTTTCGATGCTTTGTTCGGCTACGAGGTAGCCTGTGACCAGCACGCCGGACAGCAGCAGGCACAGGGCGGCAATACGTTTTTTCATAGTGGATACCATTAGGGTTAGCGGGCTCGGGTGTTATGTGCAGGGTTGGACCCTCCTGCAAACATCGAAGTTTCAGTTAATTGTGGTTCCCGGCGGCTCAGCCGCGTGGATGGTGCTTCGTGTGGAGGTCCTTTCCCGGCGGCTCAGCCGCGTGGATGGTGCTTCGTGTGGAGGTCCTTCAGCCGTTCACGGGCCACGTGAGTATATATCTGTGTTGTCGACAGGTCACTATGGCCCAGCAGCATCTGCACCACGCGCAGGTCTGCACCGTGGTTCAGCAGGTGCGTGGCAAAGGCATGGCGCAGGGTGTGCGGCGAGAGATGTTTGCTAATACCTGATTTTACTGCATATTCCCGCAACCTGTACCAGAAGGCCTGGCGCGTCATGCCGGTCCCGCGGCGCGACAGAAAGATATGCCCGTCATCCTGCTGCGTGGCCAGCGCCGGCCGTCCTTCCTGCAGGTAGCGGGCCAGCCAGTCGAGCGCTTCCTCGCCGAGCGGCACGAGGCGCTCCTTGCCGCCCTTGCCGAGCAGGCGCACCACGCCCTGGTTCAGGTTCAGTTGCCCGTGGGTCAGGCCGACCAGTTCCGAGACCCGCAGGCCACAGGCGTACAGCAACTCAAGCATGGCCCGGTCGCGCAGCCCGAGCAACGCGCCCGGATCCGGCGCATCCAGCAGTTCCACGACCTCCTGCTCGCTGAGCGAATCCGGCAGCGGGCGCCCGATGCGCGGCGCATCGATGCGCACGCTCGGGTCGTCACTGAGGCATCCCTCGCGCACCTGGTAACGGTAGAAGCGGCGCACCGAGGACAGCAGGCGGGCAGTGGTGCGCGGCCGCGCCCCGTCCGCGACCCGCTGCGACAGATAGGCCAGCAGGTCCTCGCGACGCGCCGTGAGCAGGCCCCGTTCCTGCCGGACCAGCCAGCCCGCCAGCCCGCCGAGATCATTGCGGTAGGCGGCCAGGGTATTGTCGCTGAGACCGCGCTCCATCCACAGCGCGTCGGCAAAACGTTCGATGGCCTGCTGCTCCGCAGCAAGCCGGGCATCATCCTGCGTCACGTCGACGACCGTCAGCGGCAAGCCTGAATTGACTCATGTCTGTTGTACACTAGCATAACCGTACAGACCAGTGCATGCAGATCATGAACGCTACCAGCCAGTCAGACACGCCTGATATGAATGCGTTGCTTGCAGTCATACGCGAGCTGGTCGGCGAGATCCACCCGCACTGGAAAAACCTGCACTTTCTGCCGGACACCCAGCTGGAACGCGAGCTGGGCCTGGACAGCATGGCACGTGTGGAACTGCAGGGCCGCATCGAGCAGGCACTGCACATCACGCTGCCGGAGAACGCCGCCGTGCGCGCGGCGACGGCCGATGACCTGATGCACGCGATCACCCACCCGGCCGGTGACGGCAACGCGGACGATATGCCGGCCGGCAGCGCCGCCGACCTGCTGATGGGCGAGTTCGGCACCCCGGCCGATGCAGCAAACGGCACCCGGCGTACGCTGTCCGAATGGCTGTTCGCAGCATATGCCTGGCCGGTATTCACGGTGCTGGCGCTGCTTGCCTGGGTCCTGGTGGTGGTAACACCCACCGAGGGCGGGCGACGGAAAATGGCACACTGGTGCGCGCGCCTGCTGTTCCTGCTGACCTTCACACCCCTGAAGGTGCAGGGCCATGAACACCTGGACCTGCACAACCCGCAGATCATCGTCGCCAACCACGCCAGCTACCTGGACGGCTTCATTGTCACGGCCGCACTGGACGTACCGATCCACTTCATCGTCAAGGGAGAACTGGCGCGCATCGCGCCGGCGCGCATTCTGCTGGAACGCTTCGGGGTGGAGTTCGTCGACCGTTTCAATGCCCGCAAGGGCACCAGCGACGTCGGCCGGATCGCCGACAAGGCACGCAACGGACAGTCCATCGTGTTCTTTCCGGAAGGCACCTTCACCACCTTCGACGGACTGCAGCCGTTTCGCATGGGTGCCTTTGTCACCGCGGCGCGCGCCGGCATTCCTGTCGTGCCGGTCGCCATCAGCGGCGCACGCAAGATCATTCGCGGTTCCGAGTGGTTCCCCCGCCGGGGTTACCTGCAGGTCACGATCCTGCCACCAATACAGCCGGCCGGCACGGGCTGGCAGGTCGCCGTGGACCTGCGCGATGCGGCACGGTGGGAGCTGGCGCCGTGGACCGGCGAACCGGACCTGGTGGAGGACTGAAGCGGCCCGGCGACTGCCATCGGTTCCTGTAGCGGCAGCTTTAACCGCAGCGGCGCAAGACAGTCAAAGTCAGGGCACCACCAGTTCAATCGTCCCGCTGACCGTCACCCGGATATTGCTCTCCCCGCCCTCGACCGCCACGGCGGATTCGGCCATATCCGCCGTCGCCATGCGCGCCTGGTAACGGATTGGCGGATGCTGGGCGGCGGTGCCGACGTTGACATCCACGAGCCGGTAACCACTGGCCTCGAGGTTGACCCGGATGATGCGCGCACGCTCCTTGAAGGCATCCAGCGCCTGTTCGATCAGGCGGTTCTCGGCCGCCTCACGCTGCTGGTCGGAGACCGTGAAGCGCATGGAGTTGATCTTGAGTTTTTCCTGCATAATGCCGGCGAGCTTGCTCAGCGCCTCGATATCGGTGCTTTCGAGTTCCAGGTTCTGCTGCCCGCGCCAGCCCTTGGTCAGTATCTTGTCGCGCTCGACCGGCCAGGTCCGGTAACTCCCGGTCTTGGCCTTCACCATCTTGTACATACCCGCCTGCTTGAGCGCCCACGCCATGTCGGCGTTGATACGCGCCGCCAGCTGCGCCGCATCACGGTCTTCGCCGTAGGTATTCAGGCTCACGTGCATGGTGTCATTGGGGACCTGTTCGGCACGCTCCGCCTGCAGGCGTATCAGGTTATAGCGGCGCTCTTCCTCGTCAGCCAGCACGTTCGACTGCACCAGGCAGGCCAGCAACAGAAAAACGAGGTATCTCATGCCGTGGCTCCGTCGCTGCTCGCCTGTTCCGCGACCTGCCTGCGCACGTCATCCATGTCGAGTGCGGCCACCTTTTCCAGTATATCTTCCAGTGCGGCCGGCGGCAGTGCACCGGGCTGCGAGAAGACAATGATCTGCTCGCGGAAAATCATCAGTGTCGGGATCGAACGGATCTGGAAGTGGCCGGCCAGTTCGCGCTCCTGTTCGGTGTTGACCTTGGCGAACACGGCCTCCGGGTGGGAATCGGACATGGCCTCGAACACCGGCGCAAACTGCTTGCAGGGACCGCACCAGGATGCCCAGAAATCCAGCAGGACAATATCATTCCCGGTAATCGTCTTGTCAAAGTTATCCGCGGTGAGATCTATGGTCGCCATGCATCCTGCTCCTGCTGTGAACGTGTTACAACATTATACAACCTGTGGCGGATGGAGTTCAGCCGTCAGAACTGCGGCGGCGTGGCAAGTCTTCGCTGCTTTCCTTGTGGTAGGTCATGTCCAGCTCGATCCGGTTGCGGCCCAGGCGCTTGGCCCGGTAGAGGGCCTTGTCGGCCCGCTCGATGAACGCGCCGGATGACTCGCCCGGCTTGTACAGCGACACGCCGGCGGAAAACGTGGGTACGTCGGCCACCGTCCCGTTGATCTGCCAGCGGGTCTCGTTCGCCCGGCGGCGGACCTTGTTGAGTGCACGCACCGTGCCGTCGGAGTCGGTATTCGGCAACAGCACGGCAAATTCCTCGCCGCCATAACGCGCCACCATGTCATGGTGACGAAAGATCGACAGGATGTTTTTCGAGTAAACGCGCAACACCTCGTCACCCGCGGCATGGCCGTAATCGTCATTGATCGATTTGAAATGATCGAGATCGATCAGCACGAATGACAGCGGAAAGCCGTAGCGCTGTACACGCGCCACTTCGTCTTCCAGTCGGCGCATGAATGCACGGCGGTTGGGCAGACCGGTCAGTTCGTCGGTCAGACTGAGCAGACGGACGCGCGTCAGTTCGTCACTGAGTTCGCGGCTGTCGGTTTCGAACAGTTGCAGGTAGTGATGGGTACTGTCGAGCTTGTCGGCCAGGTCATTGTGTCCCGACAGCATCTTTTCCACCTCGCGGATCATCGTCCAGCGGATGTTCTCGAGTTCGCCGACATCCTCGACCTCGCGCAGGTCATCGAGCACATCTTCCAGCACCACGCCGAATTCCTCGTTGGTACCGATGGTTTGCTGCACCTGCTCGGCCAGCGTTGCCTGCAGTTTCTCGATATCGTCGCGGCGCGCCTCCAGTTCAGTGCGATTGATGGCATTCAGGTCCTGGCCTGCCGGGATGACCGGGCTGATATCCGCCACTTCGCCCTCATCGGTGTCGGGTAGAGCGGCGGCCGCGGTTATCTCGTCTGCCAGCTCGAACCCCGCGTCATCAGCGGCAGACGGCGCCGAGAGTTCAATCGTATCGGCGAAGGATTCAACTTCGGGAAAGTCATCGCTCGGGGCGACTACCGCGTCAATGCCAAAGGCCGCCAGTAACGGCGCAACCGCGTGCAGCATGACGTCCGGCTCCAGCAGGTCGGCGCCACGAATCTGGTCACCGCATTGATCGATAAAATCGCCGAGGATATCGAGTTCGGTCGGCGTCAGGGGCGGCTGCAAACGCGCCTGCAGCAGTTTCACCTGCAGGTATTCGGCGCTACCGGGAGTCTGGTGGGCATTGAAGGCTTCCAGCAGGACGTTCAGGAAGCTCGCGTAGGCGATTTCCGCCTTGAGATGACTGGAGGTGATCTCATCGAGTATCGCCTCGACCTGGCGGTAGATCAGGTCACCACCGGCAGGCGAGTTGCGCAGTGAAGACAGCAGCTGCAGCAGCTTGCGTCCGCTGCCTGGATTGATCGCCTCCGGTCTGTCAGTACCCGCAACCATATCGTCTCCGGTACATCCCTGTGCAACGCGCAGGACATACCGCCCTGTTATTATTTCTTGATGGCTGATACCAAAACGGGGTTGGCGCTGCCTGACCGCTTGCCCGCCACATCGTGTCAGAACAAACGGTTAAATCAGCCATTGACCCGCTAGTCGACGCCCAGGACGTCACATAATTGACATTGGACGAGTGTATCAGTTAATTCCGTCCATTTAATAGTGGTACAGAGGTACTAGACAACCCCGCAAGAATTGAGGGAAAAAAAAGGCCGGCAATGCCGGCCTTTTGCCGAGACACAGGCCACACCTAGCCGTCCAGACCGGCGAAGATGGCGTCGCGGATTTCATCCACCTTGCCGATGCCGTTGATCTTGACGTAGCGGGGTGCGCCGTCGCCGCCGGCATCCGCCCATTTCGAATAATAGTCGATCAGCGGTTCGGTCTGCTCATGGTAGACGCTCAGACGTTCGCGCACGGTCGCTTCCTGGTCGTCATCGCGCTGGATCAGCGGCTCACCGGTCTCGTCGTCCTTGCCCTCTTCCTTCGGCGGGTTGAATACGACATGGTAGGTCCGGCCGGAGGCCAGGTGAACGCGACGGCCGCTCATCCGCCTGATGATCTCGCTGTCGTCGACATCGATCTCGACCACGGCATCGACCGGTACGCCCTGGTCTTTCAGCGAATCGGCCTGCGCCAGGGTGCGCGGGAAGCCGTCGAACAGGTAACCGTTCTTGCAATCGTCATCTTTCAGGCGCTCGTCGATCAGTCCGAGGATGATGTCGTCGGAAACGAGTCCGCCGGCATCCATCACCTTCTTGGCCTCGACACCCAGCGGCGTGCCGGCCTTGACCGCGGCACGCAGCATGTCACCGGTCGAAATCTGGGGAATACCGTATTTCTCTTTGATGTAATTTGCCTGGGTGCCCTTACCGGCGCCCGGCCCACCCAACAGGATAACCCGCATAGTC
>CAMYKJ010000050.1 GCA_947258945.1 uncultured Ectothiorhodospiraceae bacterium | reverse complement strand
ACAGGGGTGGTAGGATTATACGGATTGTTCGCGCTGCCACCGTCAATTTTTTGAGAACTGGCGCACATTAAGGGGCAGAAAGTGACGCATTGCGTCACCTTGTGATTCGACCTGACCCGGAATGACACCCCGGCTCATTCGAGGCCGAGCTTTTTCAGACGATAGCGCAGGGCGCGGAAGGTGATGCCGAGCTGTTTGGCCGCCGCGGTCTTGTTATAGCGGGTCTGTTTCAGCGCCTTGATCAGTGCGTCCTTCTCGATGTTATCCATATAGGTATCGAGTGGGACCTCGCCCGGTGTGAGGGCAGCTGCAGTGTCGCTTGCCTTGCCCGGCGTCGGCAGGTTGAGATCATCGTGGGTCACGGTACTGCCCTCGCACAGCGTGGTTGCGCGCTCCAGGATGTTTTCCAGCTCCCGGACATTGCCGGGAAAGTCGTAATCACCGAGCGCCTCCATGGCGTCGTCGTTCAGTTCCAGACCTGGCCGGCTGTTTTGCTGCGCCAGCTTGTCCAGGCAGTGGCTGGCCAGCATCCGGATATCCTCGCGGCGTTCGCGCAACGGCGGCACCTCGAGCTGGATGACGTTCAGGCGGTAATACAGGTCCTGGCGGAACTCGCCGGCCTCGACCAGTTCGCCCAGTTCCCTGTGCGTGGCGGAGAGGATGCGGACGTCTGTTGGGACCGCGCCGGTGAAGCTGCCCTTTTTATGCCCGAAGAACTCGCTTTCCATCAGCTCGGCCGGTATTGCGCCGCAGTTCACCGGTACGAACGGCCGGTCGGCACGCGGCCCCTTGTCATGGATGAGCCGGGCGACCAGTTCCTTGCCGGTGCCGGATTCGCCCCATATATAAATAGGTGCCTGGCTGCGGGAAAGTTTCTCGACGGTTGAGCGGATTTCGCGCATGGCTTCCGATTCGCCGAGCAGCGTATTGCGACTGCGCCGCTCACGCTGCGAGGAATCGTCCGTCAGCATCAGGACACTGTTCACCAGGTTGCGCAATACGTTGAGATTGACGGGTTTCGATACAAAGTCGAAGGCTCCGGCCTTGAGCGCCTCCACGGCCGATTCCATGCTGCCATATGCCGTGATAACCGCGACCGGCAGCTCCGGTGAATGCTGCTGGATATGCCGCACCAGGTCGATGCCGTCGCCATCGGGCAGCCGCATGTCTGTCAGGCAGATGTCGAAACTGTCTTCCTCGAGCAGACTGCGGGCGTCGGCCAGGTTGGCTGCGCTGCGTGTATCGATATCCATGCGGCCCAGCGTGAGTTCAAGCAACTCGCGGATATCGGGTTCGTCGTCGACGATGAGTGCTCGGTGAGTCGCCATAATTCCTCAGACCAGGGCAGTGACCGTCAGTTGCAGCGATTCCGGGAAGGTCAGTCGAAAGCAGCTGTCGGTATCCTGCGCAAGGTACTCGAGACGGGTATTGTTGCTTTCGCAGATCTCGCGCGCGATAAACAGTCCAAGGCCCGTCCCGCTGGTGCGGGTGGTAAAGAACGGTTCAAAGATCTTGTCTGTCATATCGGGTGAAATGCCGGGCCCGTTGTCGATGATATCAAGATAGGGTGTTTCATCCGGTGCCAGCCGTCCGGCAACCAGCCTGAGTTTAACATCTTCGCCCGGGCCGGCGTGCTGCATGGCATTCTGGCTGATGTTCCAGACCACCTGATGCAACAGGCTGGGATCCATGTGTATTTCCACATCCGCCGGGTGCACGCTGTAGCTGATCTGTGCGGCGGTGCAGTTGCCGCTGTCCGAAAATTCCTCGACGAACTTTTGCAGCCATTCGTCAAGCAGTATCGTCTGCGGGATCGATTGCACCGGACGTGAAAGTTGCAGGATGTTCTGCACAATGGCATTCACCCTGCCGGCGTTGTCATCGATGATGGACATCAGCCTGCGGTCCTCTCCGCGCAGTGAATTTTCCTCGTTCAGCAGCTGCGCGGCATGACTGACAGCGCCCAGCGGATTCCTGATTTCGTGTGCGATACTGGCTGTCAGCCGGCCCAGTGAGGCGAGCTTGATCTGTTGTGTCTGGCTGATAATGGCTGCAGTATCCTCGAGGAAGATCAATGCGCCTGTTCCTTCATCCGTTGACAGTTGCGTGAAGTGGGGCAGTACGCTGTCTGTTTCGCTGCCGAGGAACAGCAGGGTGGGCTCACTGCCGGGCTGGTTTCTCCATTGTTGCAGTTTCTCATGCAGCGGTGCGGACAGTGATGCAAGCGGCTGTCCTTCCTCGCTGTCAGGGGCGTGCAGCAGCTTCCGTGCAGTGTCGTTGATCAGGCGGATGTTGTCCTCATGGTCAGTCACGATGATGCCGGCTTGCAGGCGCTGGACGATATGCGCATTCAGACTGGCGAGGTTGGCGACATCGATGGCGCGGCGGTGGGCGAGCGTCTCGCTCTCATGAATGCGCTGCACCAGCAATGAAGTAACCGCGGCGGTGGCGAAAAACGTCAGGCCCAGCAGGCCCGCCTGCATGAAATCACCGCCGTGCGGGCCGCTCGCCAACCAGTCGCTGTAGAAGTGTTCCACCATGACGGCGAGGGTGGCAAAGGCGGCGAACGGGTAGGCCATGCGTCCCGCGAGCAAAATACTGCCGGTAGCCACTGTTATAACGAGCAGGATACCGAGGCCGCTGGCCGGACCGTCGCTGGCGAACATGAGTACGGTGATCGCGCCGATGTCTATCAGCAGCTGGGAGATCGCCTGGATCTCGTAACCCGGTATGCGCAGACGGGCACTGAAACCGACGATGATGCTGAACAGCAGGTAGGCCGTGCTGGCGACTGCGTAAACCTGTGGATGGGACAGGCCGAACGATGTCTGGTCGCGCAGCCCGAAAAACAGGATTGCCAGCAGTCCGGCCAGGATGACCCGGTAAAAAGTCAGCAGTCGCAGCGGTTTCCAGGTACGTGCGTCCGCCGTCTCTGCTGCGCTGACTGCCGGTATCGCAGGTGATTCCGTCATTCTCCTCCCCGCCCTGCATCCATGTGTTCCTGCGAGCAGTAGCAGCGGTCACCGTCGCGGAGTGCCTCCTGCTCCGGAATGTACATGCCGCAATGGCTGCATTGCGCCATCTTGCCTGACAATTGTCTGCGGCGCGGGTGTTTCCTGCGAGGCTGCAACCACAGGTGCCTGGCAACAGCGACGATGATCGCCAGTGCGATAAAGATGAGCAGCATGCGCATGGGGTGACTCCCGGTGTCCGGAACTGCCGATGATACGTTTATTCATGTCGGCAGGAAACGCGCCGAATGAATAGCTTGATTCGGGGATATGTTATTTGACACACTCTCGCCATGCATTTGCACGAGTACCAGGCCAAGCAGCTGTTTACCGAATTCGGCATCCCGGTGCCTGCCGGTCAGCTGGTGCGCGAAACCACAGCCGCGGCCGGAGCGGCCATGGCCATTGGCGGTGACGCCTGGGTCGTGAAGGCGCAGGTCCATGCCGGCGGTCGCGGCAAGGGCGGCGGCGTACGGGTAGTGCAGGGCCGGGATGCGCTTGCCACTGCGGTTGACGAAATGCTCGGTACCCGGCTGGTGACCAGGCAGACGGATGCGGAGGGTCTGCCGGTCAACAGTGTGCTGGTCGAGCAGACCGTGTCGATTGCGCGGGAAATCTACCTCGGCATGCTGGTCGATCGCACCAGTGAGCGCGTGACCCTGATGGTCTCGAAGTCCGGCGGCATGAATATCGAGGAGGTCGCGGCCAGCGATCCCGATGCCATTATTACCGAAAGCGTCAACCCGGCAGTGGGTCTGCAGGGCTACCAGTGTCGCAACCTGGCGTTTGCCCTCGATCTCGAGGGAAGGCAGGTCGGTGCGCTGGCAAAGCTGCTCGGTGCGGCCTATCGCTTGCTGCTCGACTGCGATGCCAGCCTGCTGGAGATCAATCCGCTGGTCGTCACCACGGACGGCGAGTTGCTGGCGCTCGATGCCAAGGTGGACCTCGATGACAACGCCCTGTTCAGGCATGCACAGCTGGCTGAATTGCGTGATGCCAGCCAGGAAGACGAGCGTGAACATACAGCACAGCAGCACGGACTGAATTACATCCGCCTGCACGGCAACATTGCCTGCATGGTGAACGGTGCCGGACTGGCGATGGCCACCATGGACCTGATCCAGCTGCACGGCGGCACGCCGGCCAATTTTCTCGATGTGGGCGGCGGCGCCACATCCGAACGGGTCGCGGAGGCCTGACCTGATTGCGCAGGGCATCCTGCAGGCCATCGGGGAGGTCTCGATCGAGGTGCCGGTGGTCGTGCGCCTCGAGGGGACCAATGCCGCGGCCGGCCTTGAACTGATTGCGCAGTCCGGCCTGTCGGTCGAAACCGCGAGTGATCTGACGGAGGCCGCCGACAAGGTCGTGGCGGCTGCCGGGGCAACCTCGTCATGAGCGTGCTCGTCAACAGTGACACGCGTGTGATCTGCCAGGGATTCACCGGTTCGCAGGGGACGTTCCATTCACAGCAGGCGCTGGAATACGGCACGCAGCTGGTCGGCGGCGTCACGCCCGGCAAGGGAGGCCAGGCCCACCTCGGGCTGCCGGTGTTCAACACCGTGCGCGAGGCCGTGCTCGCCACCGGCGCTGATGCCACCATGATCTACGTGCCGCCCCCGTTTGCCGCCGATGCGATCCTCGAGGCCGCCGCCGCCGGCATCGGGCTGATTGTGTGCATCACCGAGGGTATCCCGGTGCTTGACATGCTGCAGGTCAAGGCCGTGCTGCGCGAGACGGAAACCGTGCTGGTCGGACCGAACTGTCCGGGCATCATCACACCCGGTGCCTGCAAGATCGGCATCATGCCCGGTGCCATGCATACACCCGGCAGTATCGGCATCGTATCGCGGTCCGGGACGCTGACTTACGAGGCCGTGTTTCAGACCAGCCGCGAGGGATACGGGCAGAGCACCTGTATCGGCATTGGCGGGGATCCGATCCGCGGCATGGGTTTCATCGACTGCCTGAAATTGTTTGAGGCCGATGACGGCACCGAGGGTAGGTATCGTCATGATCGGGGAGATCGGTGGCAGCGACGAGGAACAGGCGGCCGACTATATCAGCAGCCATGTCAGCAAGCCGGTGGTGTCCTATATCGCCGGCGTCACGGCGCCGCCCGGCAAGCGCATGGGGCACGCCGGCGCCATCATCAGCGGCAGCCAGGGCACCGCCGCGGCCAAGATCGCCGCGCTGGAGGCGGCCGGCGTCAAGGTGGTGCGCTCACCGGCGGACATCGGCAAGGGCATGAAGGCGGCAATGTCCGGTTAATATAAGAACTCTCGCGCAAAGCCGCCAAGGCGCAAAGAAGACCAAAAAAACTGCCGCCACAGAGATCACAGAGAACACAGAGAAAAACGAATACTCGATACTAGAATATTACTGTCATTCCCGCGCAGGCGGGAATCCAGCGGTAAAAATACAATCGCACACTCCATTTGTTGCTTACGATTGAACCGTGCACTGAAGCCACAGATTTATCAGTATTTATTGCAAATGTAATTTCCAGGCTGGATTCCCGCCGTAGCCTGTCCCCGCGAAGGCGGGGGCGGGAATGACGTGCTTTTTGTATTCTCTGTGTCCTCTGTGATCTCTGTGGTGTATTTTTCTTGGCACCCCGGCGGCGTTCGGTAACTTCTCCATGCGTGACTCTACCTCCTGCATCCATGTAGTCGTACGCGAGATTGTTGTTTTAATGCCCGGCATATCCCGGCATTATTGAACCATGCCAAAAAACAACAACAGCGCCCTGCGCATCGTCATGGCCCAGCAGGACTTCTTGGTCGGAGCCATCGAGGCCAATGCCACGAAGATCCTTGCGGCCTGTGATGAGGCGCGTGATCAACTGGCTGCCGATGTCATCATATTCCCGGAGCTGGCCCTGACGGGGTATCCGCCCGAAGACCTGTTGTTGCGGCCGCATTTTATCGGGCAGGTCGAGGCGGCCGTGGCGCGTCTGTGCGCCGGGATTGCGGGTATCACCGCGGTGCTCGGTTATCCGCAGCAGCAAGACAATCTGCTGTACAACGTGGCCGGCGTCATTCGGGATGGCGGGGTCGCCGGCCTGTACCGCAAGCAGCACCTGCCCAATTACGGCGTGTTCGACGAGAAGCGCTATTTTGCAGCGGGTGATGCGCCCTGCATCGTGCCGGTTCGTGATGTCCCGCTGGGTATCACCATCTGCGAGGATATCTGGGTGCATGGACCGGCCTGCCAGGCAGCGGAAGCCGGTGCTGCCGTCCTCATCAACATCAATGCCTCACCCTTCCATACCGGCAAGCGCGACGAACGCGAGCAGATGCTGGCGCAGCGCGCGCGCAACAGCAACCTGCCGATTGTGTACGTCAACCTGGTGGGCGGGCAGGATGAGCTGGTGTTTGACGGCGGCTCCTTCGTGGTCGGCCCGGACGGCGCGGTGACACAGCATGCACCGGCCTGTGTCGAGGGCCTGTACCCGGTCGATTTCCGTTGCGGCGACCGCCTGCTTCCCGTGCCGGCCGATTGCGCGCCGGTGTTGTCGGAGGCGGCGGCGGTATACGGCGCCCTGGTACTCGGGGTGCGTGACTACGTCAACAAAAACGGTTTCGGGGGCGCGGTGCTTGGCCTGTCCGGCGGCATCGATTCCGCCCTGACACTGGCTATCGCCGTGGATGCCATTGGCGCGGAGCGCGTGTCGGTTGTGATGATGCCGTCGCGCTATACCGCGGACATGAGCAGCGAGGATGCGCGTGCCGAAGCCGAACTGCTGGGCGTCGACTACCATGTGATCCCGATCGAGGGCCCGTTCAGCAGTTTCCTCGGGGTGCTGGAGGAAATCTTTCGCGGCACCGAGCCGGATGCGACCGAGGAAAATATCCAGGCGCGCTGCCGGGGCATTATCCTGATGGCATTGTCCAACAAGCAGGGCAGGATCCTGTTGACCACGGGCAACAAGAGCGAGGTGTCAGTCGGCTATGCCACCCTGTACGGCGACATGGCCGGGGGTTATGCGCCCATCAAGGATGTGCCGAAGTTACTGGTATATCGACTGTCGGAGTATCGCAACAGTCTTGGCCGGGTCATTCCGCAGCGGGTCATCGATCGGCCGCCATCGGCCGAACTGGCGCCGGACCAGGTCGATGCCGACAGCCTGCCGCCCTACGAGATACTCGATCCGGTACTGGAGCGCTACATCGAGCATGACCAGTCCGTCGAGGAGATCGTGGCAGCGGGTTTCGACATCGCGGTCGTGAGGCGGGTGGCAGAGCTGGTTGACCGGAACGAATACAAGCGTCGCCAGGCGCCGCCGGGCGTACGCATCACGCAGCGTGCCTTCGGGCGCGATCGCCGCTATCCGATCACCAGCGGTTACCAGAACTTCCAGAACGCCGGTTCATCATCGTCACCCGTATAAGTTGCGTCGGCGGTGAGTCGCGCGGCTTCCGGATTGTCGGGATAGTTCAGCCGAAGCACGCGCAGGGCGTCCTCGGCCAGGTCATCGGCGTCGAGTTTCCGGTAGGCACGCACCATGATGGCCAGCGCGCCGGGTACGGATGGCGTCCGCTGGAAATGTTCGACCACGTGCTTGCCGCGGTTGGCGGCCGCGACATAGGCCTGTCTGCGCATGTAGTAGTCGGCCACGTGCAACTCGTATTCGGCCATGTTGTTGCGCAGGTAGATCATCCGCTGGGCCGAGTCCTGTGCATAAATACTGTCGGGATAGCGCTGCATGAGCTGTTCGAAATCATCGTAGGCCGCCTGCATGTTGAAGGTGTCCCGCTCTGCCTGGTTCTGCGGCAGGTAGCGTGAGACGATGCTCTTGCCGCGGTTGTAGTTCGTCAGGCCCTTCAGATACCACGCATAGTCAATATTGGGGTGGCGCGGGTAGATTTTGATAAAGCGTTCGGCCGCGGCGATCGCCAGATCCGGTTCATCGTACTTGTAGTAGGCATAGGCGATTTCCAGCTGTGCCTGCTGTGCGTAGCGCCCGAACGGGTAGCGCGCCTCGAGTTTCTCGAAATACTCGATTGCCTTCTCGTAGTTCTTGTCGTTGAGCTGCTGCCTGGCTTCGGAATACAGCTTGTTTGCCGACCAGTCCTTGGTATTGTCCACCTGTTCCGGCAGCCAGGAACACCCCGACAGGAACAGGGACGCAGTTAATATCAATATACTCGGCAGGCGCATGGGTCTAATATGATAACAATTGATTAAACCCGCAAAGTATACCCCAATCTCACCCCTGTCATGCCGGATACCGTACAGCTTGAACTGGAAATCCCCGCTACCCTGCGCGGCCGGCGCCTCGACCAGGCGCTGGCCGCGCTGGTGCAGGACTATTCGCGCAGCCGTCTGCAGCAATGGATTCGCGCCGGGCAGGTCACGGTGGATGAGCGCATCGCCCGTGTCCGGGAGACGGTCCATGGCGGGGAGCGCGTGCGTATCGATGCCGAGATTGCCGAACAGACCGTCGATACAGCCGAGCCGATCGAGCTGGAGATCGTCCATGAGGATGCGGACCTGCTGGTCGTCAACAAGCCGGCCGGCCTGGTGGTGCACCCGGCGGCGGGCAACCCTTCCGGGACCCTGCTGAATGCGCTGTTGCATCACGACGCCGGGCTGGCCGCCCTCCCGCGTGCCGGTATCGTGCACCGGCTGGACAAGAACACCACCGGGCTGATGGTGGTGGCGCGCAGCCTGACCGCGCACAAACAGCTGGTCGATGCCTTGCAGGCCCGCACCGTCAGGCGTGAATACCTGGCCGTGGTCAACAGCGTGCTGACCGCGGGGGGCACCATCGATGCGCCGCTCGGGCGTCATCCCGTCGACCGCAAGCGCATGGCGGTGGTCGCTGGCGGCAAGGAGGCGGTCACGCATTTCCGCGTACAGGCCCGCTACCGGGCGCACACGCTGCTCCGGGTCTCGCTCGAGACCGGTCGTACCCACCAGATACGCGTGCACATGGCCTATAACCGGACACCGATCGTGGGCGACCCGGTATACGGCGGCCGGTTGCGACTGCCGGCCGGCGCAAGTGCAGCGCTGAAGACGGCGCTGACCTCGTTCAGGCGCCAGGCCCTGCATGCGGTCCGGCTGGAGTTGCGGCATCCTTCCGGCGGTGAGCCGGTCAGCTGGGAGGCAGCCGTGCCGGATGACATGGCGGGGCTGATCGCTACCCTGCAAGCGGATGCGGACGGCGCATGACGCGTGACGACTGGATCGTGCCTGACTGGCCCGTGCCGCTGACCGTGCGCGCGGTGACCACCACCCGCACCGGTGGCGTCAGTCGCGGACCCTGGCGCAGCATGAATCCCGCCGTCCACGTGGAGGACGAGCCGGCGGCGGTGCATGCCAATCGCGAGCGCCTGCAGGCAATGCTCGATCTGCCGTCCGCGCCGGTCTGGCTGCATCAGGTGCACGGGACACGGATCGTCGATGCGGCAACTGCACAGCCCGGGGTCGAAGCGGATGGCAGCTGGAGCCGTCGTGCGAATGTGGTGTGTGTCGTGCTGACCGCAGACTGTCTGCCGGTCCTGCTCAGCGACCGGCACGGCCGCTGTGTCGCCGCGATCCATGCCGGCTGGCGCGGTCTGGCCGCGGGTGTCGTCGAGGCGGCCGTCACCGCACTGCCCGCTACCGGTTCGGACCTGCTCGCCTGGCTGGGCCCGGCCATCGGACCGCAGGCCTTCGCCGTGGGGGAGGAGGTGCGTGCTGCATTCGTGGCGCATGATCCGCAGGCCGCGGCGGCATTCGCACCGGGACCGGACGGCAGCCTGCGGGCGGACCTGTATCAACTCGCCCGCCAGCGCCTGGCGGGTGCCGGCGTCGTGGAAGTCTATGGCGGGCAGGACTGCACCTTTACAGACGAGGCGCGTTTTTTCTCCTACCGGCGTGATGGTGTGACGGGGCGGATGGCCTCGTTGATCTGGCTGGCTGGCGGGTAGGGCAATGCGTATGATTCCCGCCGTTGACAGCTATGCTGTAGGGGCGCCTTGCGACGTCCAGGGATGTACAAGTGTCGCGGGAGGCATGGATGCCGGGAGCGACCAGGCGCGATACCGGCGGTTAAAAACTGAAACATATTGCGCCTGCAAGGCGCTACTGCATGAAGTTCTGATTATTCATTAAGAGATGATTATCTGATGTCCCTGTTAACCTGGATCGTGCTGTTTTGCCTGCTGGGTGGTGTGCTCAGTGTTCTGGCTGCGGCACTGTTCCTGGTGCTGAGCGAGGCGCGGCGCGGCATACTGCTGCCGCACCTGATCAGTTTTGCCACCGGCACGCTGCTGGGCGCGGCCTTTCTTGGCCTGTTGCCGCACGCGCTGGAGCTGGCCGCCGACAGTGATGTGCATGTCATTCCGCTGGCCGTGTTGCTCGGCCTGCTGGGTTTTTTCCTGCTGGAAAAGCTGGTGATCTGGCGCCACTGTCACGAGGATCACTGCGAGGTGCACGGCAGTGAGCCGGTCGACCACCCGCAGTCGACCGGTACCCTGATCCTGATCGGTGACGGTCTGCACAACTTCCTCGACGGCATCCTCATCGCGGGCGCGTTTCTTACCGACGTGCACCTCGGTATCGTGACCAGCCTCGCGGTCGCGGCCCACGAGATCCCGCAGGAGGTCGGTGATTTTGCCGTCCTGCTGCACAGCGGGTTCACGCGCGGCAGGGCATTCTTCTACAACGTCCTCTCCAGCCTGACCACGGTCATCGGCGGTGTGCTGGCCTGGTATGCCCTGCAGGATGTCCAGCACATCCTGCCTTACGTGCTGGCGGTGGCCGCCTCCAGCTTTATCTACATCGCCGTGGCCGATCTCATTCCCACCCTGCACCAGCGTGTCGAGGGACGCGCCATGCTCCAGCAGGTGGTGCTGATC
>CAMYKJ010000049.1:7576-16811 GCA_947258945.1 uncultured Ectothiorhodospiraceae bacterium | reverse complement strand
TGGTGGCCTTGAGCTTGTCGAGCAGGAACTCCATGGCGGCCAGCTCGTCCATCGGGTGCAGCAGCTTGCGCAGGATCCACATCTTCTGCAGTTCCTTCGCATCGGTCAGCAGTTCCTCGCGGCGGGTGCCGGAGCGGTTGAGGTTAATGGCGGGATAGACGCGTTTCTCGGCGATGCGGCGGTCGAGGTGGATCTCGTGGTTGCCGGTGCCCTTGAATTCCTCGTAGATCACGTCGTCCATGCGTGAACCCGTGTCGACCAGCGCGGTCGCCAGGATAGTCAGGCTGCCGCCTTCCTCGATGTTGCGTGCGGCACCGAAGAAGCGTTTCGGGCGCTGCAGCGCGTTGGCGTCGACACCACCGGTCAGCACCTTGCCGGAGGAGGGCACCACGGTGTTGTAGGCGCGGCCGAGGCGGGTGATGGAATCCAGCAGGATCACGACATCGCGTTTGTGCTCGACCAGGCGCTTGGCCTTTTCGATGACCATCTCGGCGACCTGGACATGCCGACTCGCCGGTTCGTCAAACGTACTGGAGACGACCTCACCCTGCACCGAGCGCGACATCTCGGTGACTTCCTCGGGCCGTTCGTCAATCAGCAGGACGATCATGTAGACCTCGGGGTGATTCGAGACGATGGACTGCGCCACGTTTTGCAGCAGCATGGTCTTGCCTGCCTTGGGCGGCGACACGATCAGGCCGCGCTGGCCCTTGCCCAGCGGGGCCACCAGGTCGATGATGCGCGCGGTGATGTCCTCGGTGCTGCCATTGCCGCGTTCCAGCACCAGCCGTTCGTTGGGGTGCAGCGGCGTCAGGTTTTCGAAGGCGACCTTGTTCTTGGCCTGCTCGGGCTTCTCGTAGTTGATCTCGCTGACTTTCAGCAGCGCGAAGTAGCGTTCGCTGTCCTTCGGCGGCCGGATCTTGCCGTCGACGGTATCGCCGGTGCGCAGGCTGAAACGGCGGATCTGGCTGGGCGATACGTAGATGTCGTCCGGTCCGGCGAGGTAGGAACTGTCCGCCGAGCGCAGAAAGCCGAAGCCATCCTGCAGGATTTCCAGTACGCCGTTGCCGAAAATGTCCTCGCCCTTCTTGGCGTGCGACTTGAGTATGGAAAAGATGATGTCCTGCTTGCGTGAACGGGCGGTGCCCTCGATGCCCATTTTCTGGGCGATCTCGATCAGTTCAGTGGCAGGTTTCAGCTTGAGTTCGGACAGGTTCATAGAGTGCCTTTGGAGTGTTTTCGATCAATTATCATGAGGGCCTGCGGGGCCGGGGAAGAGAGGGTGAGCGAGTACGTCATTGACACAACAGCGGCTGGGCCGTGCGACTGCACCGGTGTGTGTTGAAGTCCGTGTACCCTCGTTATTAAAGAATGTGGTTGTGTTAAAAGAATGTGGTTGTGCTAGATATTGCTGTCGATAAAAGCGGTCAGTTGTGATTTCGACAGGGCGCCGACCTTGGTCGCTTCCACGTTGCCGTCCTTGAACAGCATCAGGGTCGGGATGCCGCGAATGCCGTATTTCGGCGGTGTCTGCGGGTTGTCATCGATGTTGAGTTTCGCGACCGTGATTTTGCCGCCATATTCACTGGCGATTTCTTCCAGGATTGGCGCAATCATTTTGCAGGGGCCGCACCACTCTGCCCAGTAATCGACGAGTACCGGGCTGGATGACTTGATCACGTCATCTTCGAAGGAATCGTCGGTCAGTTGCAAAATCTGTTCACTCACTGTTTGAAATCTCCTGTGAAGAAAATTGCTGTATGGTGCGCATGGAGGGCAGGCCGTGCCCGCAAGGTTATGTAACTAAAATGGAAATCTGTTTTGATAGCCGGGGCCCGGCAGTGTGCGTCCCTGAGCCGGCTACTTGATATGCAAGTTGTAATATTATTGCACGTTTGTTGCGGCCTATTTCAGCTTAATTCCGTTCAATTTACAAGCCCGGCTGTCACATTTGTTCCGCGCAGGCGGCCGGCGTGTGACGCACATCCCTGTCGGCAGGGGGCCTCAGTCAGTGGTACCCTACCGGTCTGGTACGCCCCGGCCATTGCAGTGGACAAAACGACGGCCACGATAATAAGTGAAACTATCGATAGCATATTAACAACCATTTGAAATATAATACGAAATTAACAGCTCACGCCCTAGCGGCGACCCGGAATTTCCCTGCTATGTCTGAAACCCATCTGACCGACACTGCCTACAGCAGTTTTTCACTTCCCGTAGAATTGATGCAAGGCATTGATGAAGCAGGATTTTCCATGTGTACACCGATCCAGGCGGAAACCCTGCCGGTGGCGCTTGCCGGGCAGGACGTGGCAGGGCAGGCCCAGACCGGCACGGGCAAGACGGCGGCCTTCCTGGTGGCGGTCTACAATCACCTGCTGAGTCATCCGCCGGATGCGGGCCGCCAGAAGAATCAGCCGCGCGCCCTGATCCTGGCACCGACGCGCGAGCTGGCGATCCAGATCCGGGACGACGCCGAGGTGATCGGCCGGCATACCGGCCTCAGCCTGGCGCTGGCCTACGGCGGGACCGGCTACGACGAGCAGCGCGATGCGATCGCCGCCGGGGTGGATATCCTGGTCGGGACGCCGGGACGCCTGATCGACTATTTCAAGCAGCATGTCTACAACCTGAAGCAGATCCAGGCGCTGGTGCTGGACGAGGCGGACCGCATGTTCGATCTCGGTTTTATCAAGGATATCAGGTTCCTGCTGCGACGCTGCCCGCCCCCGGACCAGCGCCTGGGGCTGCTGTTTTCCGCCACGCTGTCGCACCGGGTGCAGGAACTGGCCTACGAGCACATGAACCAGCCGGTCCACGTGGATGTGGTGCCGGAGAAGGTGACTGCCGAACGGGTCCGCCAGGTGTTGTATCACACTGCCAATGAGGAGAAAATTCCCCTGCTGGTCGGCATCCTGAACCATACCGATCCGCATCGCAGCATCGTATTCGTCAACACCAAGCGCGCGGCCGACCGGGTATGGTCCTACCTGGAAGGAAACGGCTTCAAGTGTGCGGTCCTGTCCGGGGATGTTCCGCAGAAAAAGCGGCAGCGGCTGCTGAAAGAGTTCCAGACCGGAAAATTACCGGTGCTGATAGCAACGGATGTAGCCGCACGCGGTCTGCATATTCCGGATGTCAGCCACGTATTCAATTATGATTTGCCGCAGGATGCCGAAGATTATGTACATCGGATAGGGCGAACGGCCCGGGTGGGCAAGGATGGCGATGCCATCAGTTTCGCCTGTGAGAACTTCGTCTATTCGCTGCCCGAGATCGAGGCCTTTATTGGGCACAAGATACCGGTCGAGGCCGTACCGGATGGCTATATCGCGGTTCTCAAGCCGCCGGTAAAAATCGATCGTCCTCCGCGGCGGCCCGGTGGCGGTCGCGGCAAGCCGGGTGGGCACCGTCCCGGCGGGGGCGGCAAGCCGGGCAGGCGGCGCAGGTGACAGCAACCCTGACCCGCAGGAACTGACTGGAGCATTACCCGATACCTGGATCGACATGAGTTCACTAGCGCTGAAAGAGGCTGATTTACTGAGAATCCTGCAAGCCGGGAATGTGAAGTACGTCATACTCGGCATCAACCTGCTGCTGGTGGTGTGGATTGCCGCGCAACTGGCGACGTTGACGTGGGGGCTGCTGGCGCCGGCTGCGGAGGATGCGCCGGTCGTGAATGCCGCGCGCAACATGCCGGTACAGCAGGATCAGGACAGGCGGCTGATCGCCCAGATGCACGGCTGGCACCTGATGGGCGTCGTGACCCGGACGGTCGCGCCGGCCAAAACTGCCGTACCGGAAAATGCGCCCGATACCCGCCTGAAACTGACCCTGCGCGGTGCACTGGCATCGGATGATCCGGCCAATGCCCGCGCCATCATCGCGGACCCAAAGGGCCAGGACGAGCAGTACTCGATCGGTGATACCCTGCCGGGCAATGCGGAACTGAGCGAGATTTATCCGGACCGTGTGATCCTGAAACGCAGCGGGCGTTATGAAACCCTGCGCCTGCCGGTGGACACTCAGCCGGCAGGCAACAGTACCGCGTCCCGGCGCACGGTTCAGCCGGCTCGCCGGGTCGGCTCGGCACGTAACAATCCGCAGCAGCGGCTTGCTGCCGTCAGGCAGCAGCTGAGACAGAATCCGAGGGACATGCAGGGTTTGCTGCGGGCATCGGTTCACAAGGACGATGCAGGTAAGATGATCGGCTACGCGCTTTCACCGGGCAACGACCCCGCCATGTTTGCCGAAATGGGGCTGGTGGATGGTGATGTGGTACTCCAGGTCAATGATATGGCGCTGAGCGACCCGAACAATGGTGCCAGGGCCCTGCAGGCACTGCGCAGCGGCGAGCCCGTTTCGGTGATGTTGCTGCGCGATGGTCAGGAGCAGCTGGTCACGCTCGATGGCTTGTGAGCGACGGATAAAGATCATTGAAATCAGGCAAGATGTGCATCACCAGGTCGATATTCAAGTAGCGAAACATATAGAATGGGCGCAGGTGTCGAGGGACAAGGGATGAATTTTTCGGGATATCTGGTTTCAGCCGTACTGATGTGCTTCGCATTGGTGCTGCCGGTCCACGCAGAGACGGTGACGCTGAACCTGAAGGATGCCGATATCAGTGCCCTGATCAGCACCGTTGCCGAGGTGTCCAACAAGAATTTTATTGTCGACCCGCGCGTCAAGGGCAAGGTGACAGTGGTGTCCTCGCAGACCATGAACAGTGATGAGGTCTACCAGGTCTTTCTGTCCATCCTGAAGGTACATGGCTACGCGGCCGTGCCGAGTGGCGAGGTTATCAAGATCGTCCCGGACGTCAATGCCAAGCAGGACGGAATCCCCACCACCACGGACCGCAACCCGGGGCGTGGCGACCAGATGGTCACGCGCGTGGTGCAGGTCGACAACGTCGCCGCCGCGCAGCTGGTGCCGATTCTCCGGCCGCTGGTTCCGCAACAGGGTCACCTGGCTGCCTACCCGGCGACCAACGTACTGATCATTTCCGACCGTGCTATCAACGTCGAGCGGCTCGTCAGCATCATTCGCCGCATCGACCAGGTCAGCGACAGCGAGATCGAGGTGATTGCGCTGTCGCATGCCTCGGCGAGCGAGGTCGTACGTGTGCTCAACAGCCTGCAGCGTGCCACTCCGGCAGCGGCCCCCGGCGGCAAGGCCGGCGCCGGTGGCGGACAGGTGCTGGTCGCCGACGAGCGCACCAACAGCGTATTGCTGGGGGGTGACCGGGCGATGCGCCTGCGCATGCGCGCGATCATTTCCCATCTCGACACCCCGCTCGATAGCGGCGGCAATACCGACGTGGTTTACCTGCGCTATGCCGATGCCACCGAGCTGGTCGGCGTGTTGACCGGCGTGGGCAAGATCGAGGCAGAGGGCGCTGCCCAGGGCAAGGGTGCGGGGGCGGCCACGCGCGGCAATTTCGATATCCAGGCCGACGAGGCCACCAATGCGCTGGTGATCACGGCGCCGCCGGACATCATGAAATCGCTGAAGCGCGTCATCAGCCAGCTCGACATCCGCCGTGCGCAGGTGCTGATCGAAGCCGTGATTGCGGAAGTCTCCGGTGACGTGGCGCGCGAACTGGGTGTGCAGTGGCTGTTCGCCGGCGACAGCGAGGATCGCGCCCCGGTTGGCATACTCAATTTCACCAATACGGGGCGCTCCATTACCGACATTGCCAATGCGGCTGTCACCGTGGCGGATGGTGGCACCCTGCCAGCCATCTCGGGTAATGCCCTGCTCGGGTTTGGTGATGTCGGCGAGGACAACAGCTTCAACTACCTGGCGGTGGTCAATGCCCTGGCCTCGGATACCAATTCCAATCTCCTGTCCACGCCGACCCTGGTGACACGATATCGTGACCGACAAGCGGTCCATCAAGACCAACGTCATGGTCGATGACGGCCAGGTGGTGGTGCTGGGTGGCCTCATTGAGGAATCGATCGGCGAAGACATCCAGAAGGTGCCGTTGCTGGGCGATATTCCCTTATTGGGTAACCTGTTCAGGTCGCGCTCGGCCGATGTGACCAGGACCAACCTCATGGTGTTCATCCACCCGGTGATCCTGCGCGACAGTGTGGTCACGTCGAATTATACGAACAGCAAGTACAATTTTATCCGCTCGCTGCAGATGAATGCCGACGAAGACGGCGTCAACCTGATGTACAACAAGAAACACCCGGTCCTGCCGACACTGGAGGAGTTCACGGCCAAGCCAGGTGAGGCAGCGGTGCCAGCCGCGCCTGCAGCCGAGCCTGCACCCGAACCTGAGCCGCAAACCAATCTGTTCCCGGATGAGTGAACTGCACATTCAGGATGACGATGAAAACCTGAGTGGCGACGAGACCGCGCCACGCCGTCCGCCCTTCATGTTTGCCAAGCGTCATGGGCTGTTGGTCAGTGGCGAGGAAAACGGCAAGGCCGTCGTCATGCATACCGGCAACGTCGATCCAACCGCGCTGGTCGAGTTGCGACGCTTCATGGGTATGCCACTCAAGCTGCAGGCCATGGATCCCGAACGCTTCGAGTCGCTGCTCGCCACCAGCTACGAACAGGGCTCCAGCGAGGCCATGCAGATGATGGGCGACCTCGGCGAGGGCGTGGACCTGATGCATGCCGCACAGGCGCTGCCGGAACCCGAAGACCTGCTGGAAAGCGAGGACGACGCGCCGATTATCCGGCTGATCAATGCCCTGCTCACCGAGGCCGTCAAGGAGAATGCCTCGGACATCCATATCGAACCGTTCGAGAACCGCCTGGTCGTGCGTTTTCGCTGTGACGGCGTGTTGCGCGAGGTGCTCGAGCCGCAACGCGTGCTGGCGCCCCTGCTGGTCTCGCGCATCAAGGTGATGGCGCGCCTCGATATTGCCGAGAAGCGACTGCCGCAGGACGGCCGCATCTCATTGCGCGTCGCCGGCCGGGCGGTCGACGTGCGTGTCTCCACCCTGCCGTCCGGCAACGGCGAGCGGGTGGTGCTGCGCCTGCTCGACAAGCAGGCCGGTCGCCTGGACCTCGAGCAACTGGGCATGGCGAAGCAGTCCCGCGATACCATCGATACACTGATCAACAGGCCGCATGGCATTATCCTGGTGACCGGCCCGACCGGTTCCGGCAAGACCACGACGCTGTATGCGGCACTCGGGCGCCTGAACAACAAGCGGCGTAACATCATGACCGTCGAGGACCCGATCGAGTATTACCTCGACGGCATCGGCCAGACCCAGGTGAATACCAAGGTCGACATGAGTTTCGCGCGCGGCCTGCGTGCCATCCTGCGCCAGGACCCGGACGTGGTGATGGTCGGCGAGATTCGTGACCTGGAGACCGCCGAGATCAGCGTACAGGCGAGTCTCACCGGACACCTGGTGTTTTCCACCCTGCACACGAATACTGCCACGGGTGCGGTGACCCGCCTGCGTGACATGGGCGTGGAGCCGTTCCTGCTCTCATCCAGTTTGATCGGCGTGCTGGCGCAGCGGCTGGTGCGCGTCCTGTGCAATGCGTGCAGGGAGCCCTATACCGCGGGGCCGGCCGATTGCGAGATGATGGGAATCCCCCTGCATGAACCGTCCACGCTGTATCACGCCAAAGGTTGTGAGAAATGCAACCAGCTCGGCTACCGCGGCCGAACCGGTATCTACGAACTGGTGACTATCGACGATACAATGCGCAGCATGATTCACGACGGCGCGGGGGAACTCGAGCTCGAGCGTGAAGCGCGCAAGAGCACGCCCGGTATCCGCCAGGATGGCTGGCGCAAGGTTCTCGAAGGCGAGACCACCGTCGAGGAAGTGTTGCGCGTCACCCAGGGCGATTAGCTTGCGTGGCAAAATCAATTTGTCATTCTGAGCGCAGTTTTATACTGGTTGCGTTTCACACGCTGAATGATTGCATCTCGTCATTGCGAGGAACATAGTGACGAAGCAATCTTTTCAAATCACGATCACTTATCCGGAGATTGCTTCGCTGCGCTCGCAATGACGGGAATATTTCAGCAAACCCGCGTTAGTTGGATGTGTTATGCGCGCTATTTCCGATGCGCGCAGTGTATCCTCCCTGAGCGTTAATCATGGGCGCCTTTGAATATACGGTTCTGGATCCCGCCGGGCGCGAAAAGAAAGGCGTCATGGAGGGCGATGCGCCGCGCCAGGTGCGGCAACAGCTGCGTGAGAAGGGCCTGGTGCCGCTGTCTGTCCAGGAAGTGGCCCAGCGCGAGACCCGCAGCCACCGGCAGTTTTCGTTATTCAGGCGCGGTATCAGCGCCACCGACCTCGCCCTGGTGACGCGCCAGCTGGCCACGCTGGTGCGGGCATCCCTGCCACTCGAGGAATGCCTGCGTGCCGCCTCGCAGCAAACCGACCGTTCCCGCCTGAAGAGCATGTTGCTTGCGGTGCGCTCGAGGGTGATGGAGGGGCACACGCTGGCCACCGGCCTGGGGGACTTCAAGCATGTTTTTCCCGAGCTGTACCGGACCACCGTGGAGGCCGGCGAGCAATCCGGGCATCTCGACCGGGTGCTTGAACGGCTGGCGGACTACACCGAGAACCGCCAGCAGATGCGGCAAAAGATACAGCTGGCCGTGTTTTATCCGGCGATGCTTACCGTGGTCGCGATCCTGGTGGTGGGCGGCCTGATGACCTACGTGGTACCGCAGGTCGTGCAGGTATTCGACAACATCGGCCAGAACCTGCCGCCGCTGACAGTCGGTCTTATCGCGGTCAGTGATTTCATGCGTGACTACGGGCTGATACTGCTGCTGTCGCTGGTGCTTGCCGGCATCCTGTTCTACTGGCTGCTGAGGAACGACGACAACCGCCGCCGATTTCATCGCATGCAGCTGTCACTCCCGCTGGTCGGTCGGCTGGTGCGGGGCATGAACACGGGACGCTTCGCACGGACCTTCAGCATCCTGACCGCAAGCGGCGTGTCGGTGCTCGAGGCCCTGCGAATTTCGTCCCAGGTGATCTCCAACCTGCCCATGCGCGATGCAGTCGACGAGGCAACGGCGCGGGTGCGCGAGGGTGCAAGTATTGCTTCAGCCCTCGAGACAAGTGGTTACTTCCCGCCCATGACCGTGCATCTGATCGCCAGTGGCGAGTCGTCCGGCAAGCTGGAAGAGATGCTGGAACGTGCCGCGATCTTTCAGGAGCGTGAAATCGAAACCATGATTGCGGCATTGCTGGGTCTGTTCGAACCCATGCTGATCCTG
>CAMYKJ010000049.1:0-7554 GCA_947258945.1 uncultured Ectothiorhodospiraceae bacterium | reverse complement strand
CCGGTCTCGATGCGTCCATCCGGATGTAACAGCAGCCAGCGATAGCCGGGCGAGACCATATCCACCGCAAAGTCGCTGCTGTTCGGCATGAACTGGATACAGGTGGAGGGTGTCGAGAACAGCTGCACGCCGTTGCGGGTTTCGGTGAATTCCTGGTGGACATGTCCCCACAGGATGCCGCGTATCTGCGGATGCCGGTCGATGACGGCGAAGAACTCGTCCGGATTGTCCAGTGCCATGGTATCCAGCCAGCGGCTGCCCATCGCGACCGGCTGGTGGTGCATGCACACCAGGGTGTGCGTGTCGGGCGAACCGGACAGCAGACGGTCGAGTTCCTGCAGGCGTTCCGGGGGGAAGTGCGCGCCCTCGCTGCCGGGGATGGTGGAGTCGAGAAAAACGAAATGCCAGCCACCGTGGTGCAGGTGTGTTTCGAACCGGCACAGCCCGCCGTCAGTCAACCTGCTCAGCAATTGCCCCTCGTCGTGATTGCCGGACAGGCAGTAGACCGGCAGCCCCAGCTTGCCGAGATTGGAAAAGACGCGTGCATAGGTGGACGGCGCCGGCGTGTGGGCCAGATCGCCGGTAGCCAGTACCAGGTCCGCCGGCAGGTGCCTGTGCGCCACGTCGGCAATGACCGCCTGCAGCGATTGCTCCGTGTTCAGGCCAAGCAGGCACCCGTCGGGATCGTCAAACAGGTGGGTATCGGTAATCTGCAGTACCTTGATGGGCCGTGCGGCTGTTGTTTCGCGACTGATCGTTTTCCCCCTGCCGGTTTGTGACAGACTGTCCGTCGTCCGGCCTAGCGAGTGGCGCACATGGTGACAATAGAGCGCCGGTTTGTCATCGAGCGTCACCAGAATTGTTATCGTCCGCTGTGTCCAGCAGCTTGATAAACACCTTGGAGTTGCGCTGGTAGTTGTACAGCAATTTTCTGCCGTTGGGCAGGTCTGACCGGTCACTCGGCTGAAAACCGCGCTCGCGGAACCAGTGGGCGGTGCGGGTCGTCAGCACCACCAGTTTGCGGATATCGCTGCGGATTGCCCGGTTTTCCAGGTACTGCAGCAGGGTGTCGCCGCGCCCTGAATTGCGGTACTCGGGGTGAATGGCCACACAGGCCAGCTCGGCATAGCCCTGCTGTGTACAGGGGTACAGGGCGGCACAGCCGATAATGGTGCCGTCGCGCTCGATGATCACGAAGTGATCGATCTCCATTTCCAGCAACTCGCGCGACCGCCGCACCAGCACGCCCTCGTCCTCGAGTGGCTTGATCAGCTCCAGGATGCCGCCCACGTCCTCGATGGTCGCTTTGCGCAGGCCCTCGTAGACGTCGGCCGTCACCAGCGTGCCATGGCCGTCGCGCGTGAACAGTTCCAGCAGCAGGGCCCCGTTGTCGGCACGGTCGAGAATATGCACGCGCCGGACGTTCTGCTGGCAGGCCTGGACGGCAAACTCGAGAAACCGGCGGACCGGCCCGTCGAGCCGCCGTCCGCCCGTCAACAGGGCATTGGCCTCGTTGATGTCCAGTTTCGAGATCAGCCGCTTGCGGCTGTCCCGCGGCCGCTTGCCTTCGGTCAGGAATATCAGCTTGTCGGCAGCGAGCGCCGCTGCGGTCCGGGTCGCGATTTCGCCGGCACCGACATTGAAGACTTCACGATGCGCCGCACCTCGCCGGTATGGCAATAGTCCACGCCATCGCGCACACCAAGCGGCCGGGCGGTGACAAAATTCCCCGATGTGACGCGAATGCGTGCGCCGGACATGGGTGTGTTGGCCAGGCCCATCGACAGCAGGGCCTCGACCTCGACGCGCACGCTGCCGGCAGCGTCCTTGACGCAGGCCAGGGCGGCATCATCGGTAATGCGCAGGCCGTTTGCATATTCGATATGCGCACCGGCCGCTTTCAGCCTGCGCTCTATCTGCGGCCGTGCGCCATGCACCAGCACCAGCCGGATGCCCAGGCTGTGCAGCAGGGCGATGTCGTGTACCAGGTCCGGAAAGGTATCCGCAGCGACGGCCTCGCCACCGAAGGCCAGCACGAAGGTGGCGCCCCGGTGCGCGTGGATGTACGGCGCGGCCTGCCGGAAGTCGCTGATGAAGTGTATGTGCGGTTTGCTGGTTTTCATGGTCGCGTGTCCGAAACGCCTTTTATAACAGGGGGGCGGTATCGATACAAACTGATTTTATGAACTTTTTCAGTAGATTAACGGTTGGAGCGAGGCGCTCCAGTGCCAGGTATTCATCCGGCTGGTGGGCCTGCTCGATGTTGCCGGGGCCGAGCACCACCGTTTCCATACCCAGGCGTGACAGGTAGGGTGCCTCGGTGCCGAACGCGACGGCACCGGGTGTATAGCCGGTGAGGCGTTCGGCGAGCCGCACGATGCCGGCGTCCGCCGGGGTCTCCATGGCCGGTATGCCGTCGAACAGTGCCTCGAAGCGGATGTCGATACCGCTGTCCGCCAGAGCCCGTCGGGTTCTGTGGTGCAGTTCGGCGCGCAGTTCGTCGATGTGCATGCCGGGCAACGGCCGCAGGTCGAGCTGCAGCTCGCACGCTGCACAGATCCGGTTCGGGTTGTCACCGCCGTGGATATGACCCAGGTTGAGTGTCGGTACCGGTACGGCGAATAAAGCGTTTACGTTGCGTGCCTGCAGTTCACCGCGCCAGTCGAGCAGCGCACCGATGACACGGTGCATCGCCTCGAGCGCATTGTTGCCGAGCGACGGATCGCTGGAATGCCCGGAGTGGCCCTGCAGATGGATCGACTCCATCATGATGCCCTTGTGCATGCGCACCGGTTTCAGCCCGGTCGGTTCGCCGATCACGGCATACCGCGCATGCGGGCGGTCGTGTTCGACCAGCGCCTTCGCTCCGGACATCGAGGTTTCCTCGTCCGCGGTGGCCAGTATCGTGACCGGCTCATGCAAGTCGGTGCTCCGCAGGTCCCGGCAGGCCTCGATGGCGAGTGCCATGAATGCCTTCATGTCCGCGGTGCCGAGTCCGTACAGCCGCTGGTGCGCCTCGGTCATGCCGATGGCATCGAATTGCCAGCGGCCTTCGTCGTAAGGCACGGTATCGGTGTGGCCGGACAGCACCAGTCCGCCCGGCCCGCTGCCGAGGGTGGCGATCAGGTTGGCCTTCGCCGGACTGCCGGGTAGCGGCATGATTTCCACCCGAAAGCCGGTATCTTCGAGCCAGCCGGCAAGCAGGTCGATGACGGCACGGTTGCCCTGGTCGAGGACCGGGTCGGCACTGCTGATCGAGGGCGTGCTGACCAGCGCCCCGATCATGTCCAGCAGTGGCGGTGTTTCTGACATTGATCCTTCACCTGCGCGCGCATTGACAGCCGTCTGTAGTGCTGAATATATCGCATAGTCGGCAGCCATGCGGCACTTTGTCCGTCGCCAGCCCGGTCAACCGGTGATGACAACGAGATGCGGGCGCATGGTGTGGGTGAAGTCGTGCAGCGGGAGCGGTTTCGCGTAGGCATATCCCTGCACGTAATCAACACCGATATTGCGCAGTTCGTCGGCGATCTCGAGGGATTCGACGAATTCCGCAATGGTTTCCTTGCCGAGCAGTTGTCCGAGTTCGTTGATCGAGCGCACCATTGCGTAGTCGACCGGGTCTGACAGGGCGTCGCGGACGAATGCACCGTCGATTTTCAGAAAGTCGATTGGCAGTTTTTTCAGGTAGGTAAATGAATAAAGGCCGCTGCCGAAATCGTCCAGCGAGAACCTGAAACCGCAACCCTTCAGTGTGAGCATGAAACTTGTTGCGGACGTGATGTTGGTAATAGCCGTTGTTTCGGTAATCTCGAATACAACCATCTCGGGAGAAACACCGGTCTCGTCCATCTTGTCGATAATGAAGCGCAGCATCTCGGCGCTGCCGACGGTCTGCCCCGAGATGTTGATGAAAACCGTCAGCGGCCGGTTGCCGTCACCCGAATTGGCGGCGATCCACTCCAGGGTGGCGGCGATTACCCAGCGGTCGATATTCGCGGCGAGGTTGTATTTCTCGGCTGCGGGCATGAATACACCGGGTGCGACGACGGTGCCATCGTCGTCGAGCAGGCGCAGCAGGACCTCGATCAGCCGGGTGCCGTTGTTTCTGCGGGCGCAGGGAATGATCGGCTGGTAGAACAGTTCAAAGCGTTTCTCTTCCAGCGCACGCGTCAATCTAGACACCCATTGCATCTCGCCGTGCCGCTCCTGCAGCCTGCGATCACCGAGGTGGGCGATCTGCACGCGGTTGCGGCCCGCCTCCTTGGCGATATAGCAGGCGGAGTCCGCTGCACTCAGAGCCATGGCAATGTCGGTCGTGGTGCGGTCGATCGGTACCACACCGATGCTCATGCCCAGGGTGAAGATGTTGTCATTCCATGTGAACTGAAACGAATCCATGATCTTGAGCAGGTCGTTGGCGATGGATACGGCCTTGTCGAGGGGGCAGTTCTCCAGCAGCATGCCGAACTCGTCACCGCCGAGACGGCTGAGTGTATCGCGGTAGCGGACCGAGCTCAGCAGCAGTCCGGACAGCTGTTGCAGGAGTTCGTCGCCGGCGGCATGACCGCAGGTATCGTTGACGATCTTGAACTGGTCGAGATCGACATACAGCAGTGCATGGGCGCCGGATTGTGCCCGCGCGACGCGGATGGCCCGGTCGAGACGTACCTCGAATTCGCGCCGGTTGATCAGGCCGGTCAGGGCATCGTGCGATGCCTGGTATGTCAGTTGACGGTTTTTGGAGGAGACATGGCGGATGACGGTACGGGCGACGATCACCGAAAACAGCAGTACGAACATCGACAGCGCGATCAGCAACTGGCGGGTCGTCCTGTAGTGCGCGCGGCTGACGGCCAGCGCCTCCTCGGTGTTGCGCAGTTCAATTGCGACCAGCTCTTCCAGCTTGTCGAGCATCATTCTCTGCAGGGCCACTGCATTCCTGATAACGGATTCGAGCTGTTCCGGCGGGGCATCGCTCATCAGCAGTTCTGATGCCAGGTCGTTGTAGGGCTGTGATGTCCGGGCGAGTTGTAGCAGCTGTTCGTGCAGCAGGGTTTCCTGTTCGTCCATGCCGAGACTGACAAGCCGTTCGCGTGCGCGGCGATATTTCCCCGCGTGATTGATCAGGCGCAGAGACTCCGCATCGCGCTCGAAAATGTCAGTGGTCAGCTGCATGGTCTTGAGGCTGTTGGCGCGCAGACGGATTGCGTCACGCATGGCATGGGCCGCTGCCGTTTTTTTGTTGGTGCGCTCGACCAGATACTCCATGCTCTCGTTGGTTTTCTGCAGCTGGAGCAGCGCAATCGTGACCAGCGAGAACATGAGCGCGAGGACAGTCAGGAAGCCAACGGTCACTAACAGGCGGGTGTTGTCTTTCATCTACGCGGCGGGCTCCCGGTGGATTATCCGCGGAAGCATATCCGTGGGCTCATCAGTAACTAGAATCGGCCGGGGAGGGCGGGAACTGAAGGCCGTTCTTGGCTACTAACCAACTGTAAAAGAAAGGGAATTGTGTGGCGGGCCGGGTAATGGCGCGAACCGGGTGCAATAGCGTGACCGGGGCACCGGCAACGGCTGTACGGCGGGTGCCGGCAGCGGCAGTGTGTTATGGCGCTAGCGGGTCGCCGCTGCGGCTGGACGTGGCTGTTGACGACCTTGCCCGGTCGTGTGGATATCCCCGTTCTGTCAGGACGGCCGCTGGCGCGACCCGGGTCAGGATGTGACGGTGGAATGCCCGGCGTGGTGAGTGGGCATGCCGCAGCGCAGGTTGGCGGGCAGGGCCTCGAACAGGCGCTGCGGAGAATCCAGTTTGATACTGCTCACCGCCTCGATAAATGCCTGGCGACTGACATGTGCACCGATTTGCGGGTTGTGGGTTTTTTCCTCGCCGATGGTGGAACAGGTCTTGCCGTGATAATCATGGCCGGGGTATACCAGCGTCTCGCCGGGGAATGCGAACAGCTTCTCTGTAATCGAGTCGAACTGCGCGCCTGCATCGCCGGAATGGTGATCGGTGCGCCCGCAGCTGCCGATCAGCAGGGAATCACCGGTAAAGATCGCACCCGGGATGGTCAGGCAGACATGGTTGTCGGTATGACCGGGTGTGAACAGGATGTTGATGCGCTGGTGTCCGAGCGGGATGAAATCACCGTCCCTGACGAGTACATCCGCGCACTTCGTGCGACTGTTTTCGTGCGCGATCACGATTGAATTCAGGGCCTGCCGCAAATAACCCGACCCGGTGACATGGTCGCCATGCACGTGGGTTTCGAGCGTGTACTTCAGGGTCAGTCCCAGCTCCCGTACCAGACCGGCGTCGCGACCGGCCTGTTCCTGAACCGGGTCGATGAGGGCGGCCTCACGGCTTTCGTTGTCCCACACCAGGTAGCTGTAGGTGGAACTGCCAGAATCGAATAACTGCCGTACACGCATGATGTATTGCCGTTTCCTGTGCTGCTGGTCCCGCCGGGCTGTGTTCAGCACCGGAGTCGATTTCCGCCAAAAATAAGAAAATATGAAATTAACCAGTTTCTAATATACTAGCAGCGTATTCGATTTTCGCAAGGAATTTTATTTTGCCAGGGATGATCTATCATATTGTTATAATTGATATATTTCGAAGAGTGGCTGTCAATTTAATGACATGCCGAAAAATCCCGCGGATCGGTCCGGCCTGTGATGCAGGCAATCCGCAGCATGCAGGTCGGCAGCCACACTCTGTACAATAACGGGCCGATTGAGCCGGTCGCGGGAGACCGGTATGCAGGAGCGGAGGCCACCATGACCCAGAAGCTGAACCGTTACAGTTCACGAATTACGCAGCCGAAATCACAGGGCGCCTCGCAGGCGATGTTGCACGGTACCGGCCTGACCGATGCCGACATGGACAAGGCGCAGGTCGGTATCTCGAGCGTGTGGTACGAAGGCAATACCTGCAACATGCACCTGAATGACCTTGCGGCAAGGGTCCGCGAGGGCGTGGTGGATGCCGGCCTGGTCGGCATGCGCTTCAACACCATCGGTGTCAGCGATGGTATCTCCATGGGTACGGACGGTATGAGTTTTTCGCTGCAGTCGCGTGACCTGATTGCGGACTCGATCGAGACCGTCATGAGTGCGCAGTGGTATGACGCCAATATCTCCCTGCCGGGTTGCGACAAGAACATGCCGGGATGCCTGATTGCCATGGGACGTCTTAACCGTCCGTCCCTGATGATCTACGGCGGCACCATCAAGCCCGGCCACTACCACAACCAGACGCTCGATATCGTCTCGGCGTTCCAGAGCTATGGCGAATTCATTGCCGGCAAGATCGACGAGACGACGCGGCACAATATTGTCGACCATGCCTGTCCCGGTCCGGGTGCCTGTGGCGGCATGTACACGGCCAATACCATGGCCTCTGCCATCGAGGCCATGGGCATGTCGCTGCCGTACAGTTCCTCGACGCCTGCGGTCGACCCCGGCAAGCTGGCAGAGTGTTACAACGCCGGCCAGGCGATCCGCCACCTGCTCGAGCAGGACATCAAGCCGCGTGACATCATGACGCGC
>CAMYKJ010000048.1 GCA_947258945.1 uncultured Ectothiorhodospiraceae bacterium | reverse complement strand
TGCAGGTTGCGCGCGATCACCCACTGCGCGGGAAAGCGTGTGCGGAACGGCTCGTTCTCCAGCCGGTAGGCCACCGGTGCCACGCCCGGCGGAATCGCGTCAAGCAGCGCGCTGCCGAACGGGTCATCGGCATTGATGACGGCATAGCGCAGGCCATGCGAGTGGAACAGCTTGCGCTTCGCCTCGGCGTAGGCCTCGACGTTGCCGTGATAATCGAGATGGTCACGTGACAGGTTGGTCAGGACCGCGATATCAAAATACACGCCATTGACACGTCCCTGGTCCATGGCGTGTGAGGAAACTTCCGAGACCACACAGCGCGCACCGGCCAGCTGCATGTCCTGCAGGCAGCGATGTATGGTCAGCGCATCCGGAGTGGTGTTGTCGGACTGCTGCAGCTCAGCGTAGAGACCGTAACCCAGCGTGCCGATCATGCCGCAGCGCCGCTCGGGACTGTTCAGCGCCTGCGCAATGAAATGACTGACGGAGGTCTTGCCATCCGTGCCGGTCACGCCGATCATGAACATGCCGCGCGACGGATGACCGTAGAAGCGGTCGGCGATCAATCCCACCACGCGCCCCAGTCCGGGCACGGCAACCGTCGTCGCCGGCAGCAGCGCGGCGGCCTCGGCCAGCGCGGTGTTGCCTTCCACCGGTTCCCAGGCGACCGCCACGGCACCGAGGGCGATTGCCTGTCGGGCATGCTGCAGGCCGTGCGTCTGCGTCCCGGCCACCGCCAGGAACAGGTCGCCGGCCTGCACCTTGCGACTGTCCAGCGCCAGTCCCGACACCTTGATGTCCTGTCGTATCCGGTCGTTGCAGTAATCACGCAGCAACCCGGACAGGGTATGCGCGGGCAGCATCTGTTCGGCAGTCATCATGCAGATTCTCCCGGTTCGGTGTTGCGTGTCTGCAGCAGCGGCAGATCATCGGGCGGCACCGCCATCAGACGCAGCGCACCGGCCATCACCCGCGCAAACACCGGCGCGGCCACCTGTCCACCGTAGTACTGACCGGCGGACGGCTCGTCCACCATCACCACCATGACCAGGCGCGGATTACTGGCCGGCGCCATGCCGGCAAACACCGCCAGATACTGGTCTTCCGAGTAACCGCCGGCCACGGACTTGCGTACCGTGCCGGTCTTGCCGGCCACGCGGTAACCCGTGATACGCGCCTGCGGCGCGGTCCCGTCCGGCCCGGTCGCGGCTTCCAGCATGTCGCGCACCTGTTGTGCGATGCGCCCGGGGATCACGCGACGCTCTTCGGCAGTCTGCCCGTCATGCAGGAATGAAATCGAGCGCTTGATGCCGCCGCTCGCCAGTACCGCGTAGGCCTGCGCCAGCTGCAGCGGCGTCGCCGATACCCCGTAGCCAAAGGACAGCGTGGCCGTCTCGATCGCGTTCCAGCCGCCGTGGTGCGGCAACAGGCCGGATGCCTCGCCCGGAAATCCGCTGAATGTCTGCACACCGAACCCCAGGTCCGACAACAACTCCCAGATGGATTCAGTTGTCAGCGACAGTGCGATCTTGCTGATGCCGACGTTGCTCGACTTGCGGATTACACCCGTGACATCCAGCTGGCCGTAGTCATGCACGTCGCGAACGGTGTTGACGCCGACACGGTACCAGCCCGGCGAGGTGCTGACCGGTGTATCCGGGCGATAGCGGCCGCTGCCGAGTGCGGCGGCCACGACAAACGGTTTCATGGTCGAACCCGGCTCGAACACGTCGGTCACGGCGCGGTTGCGCATGTTACTGCTGCGCAGCTGCTGCCGGTTGTTCGGGTTGAACGAGGGCTGGTTGACCATGGCAACCACCTCGCCGCTGTGCACGTCCAGCACGACGGCCGAGGCCGCCCTGGCCTTATGCGTTTTCATAACCGCCTTCAGTTCACGATAGGCCAGGTACTGGATGCGACGATCGATGCTGAGCTGCAGATCCTTGCCAAGACGCGGCCGGCTGATGCTTTCCACGTCCTCGACGATATGCCGCTGCCGGTCCATGACGACGCGCTTGGCACCTGGTTCGCCTTCCAGCCACGCCTGATAGGCGAGTTCGAGACCTTCCTGGCCGACGTCGTCGATATTGGTAAAGCCGACCAGATGCGCGGCGACCTCGCCTTCCGGGTAATAGCGACGGTATTCACGCTGCAGATAGACACCGGGTATTTCCAGGGCCATGACACGCTCGGCCAGGTCGGGGCTGATATGACGTTTCAGGTAGATGAACTCGCGGTCCGCGCGGCCGGCCACTGTGCGCTTCACGCTGCCCGGCTTGAGGGACAACATGCGTGCCAGTTCCGGGATGCGGCCCTGCTCGCTGCCGAGCACCTGCGGGTTGACCCACACCGACTCGACCGGCGTGCTGATGGCCAGCGGCTCGCCGTGCCGGTCGCGAATCATGCCCCGGTGCGCTGACAGGCTGACCACGCGCAGGTGACGTGCCTGCCCCTGGTCCAGCAGGAACTGCTTGTCGAGCACCTGCAGGGTCACGGCGCGCCCGAGCAGCATCGCGGCCGCCAGCAGCATGCACATAACCAGGAAAATCCTGCGCGCCGTGTATTGCCTGTTGTCACGGTTGTGGTTCATGGCCGGACAATCACTGCCACGTCAGCCGTCAGATAAACCATGCCGAGGCGCTCGCGCGCCGCGCGCTCGACCTGCCCCTGCGTCGTCAGCGTGCTTTGCTCCAGTTGCAGCTGGCCCCACTCGATGTCCATGCTGTCGCGTGCCTCACGCAGCGCCTGCAACTCGACGAACTGCGTGCGACCCTGGTGCTTGGTATAGACGACACCCAGGGCCGACACGAGCACCAGTGCCAGCAGGATAATGACCTTGCCCAGGCGCGACGTCATTGCAGCCGCTCCGCCACCCTGAGCACAGCACTGCGTGCACGCGGATTGTCCTGCACTTCCGCCGCGCCGGCGCGCAGCGCCTTGCCAACCGGTTTCATGCGCGGCCGGTAGTCCATCCCGGCCAGCGGAAACTCCGCCGGCGGCTGCTCGCCGCGGTATTCATCGCGCATAAAACGCTTGACGATGCGGTCCTCGAGCGAATGAAAACTGATTACGGCCAGGCGACCGCCGGGTGCAAGCACATCGGGAACCTGCGCCAGCACATCCCTGACATCGTCCAGCTCGTTGTTGATGTAGATGCGAATCGCCTGAAAGCTGCGCGTCGCCGGGTGCTTGTGCTGCTCGCGCATCGGGACGGCAGCGGCAATCAGTGCGGCCAGCTGACCGGTCGTGCGGATCGGCTCGCGTTCGCGCTGTTCGATAATTGCACGCGCGATGCGTTTCGAGAAACGCTCCTCGCCATATGTCTTGAGGACATGACTGATGGATTTCTCACTGGCTGTTTGCAGCCACTCCGCCGCGCTGCGGCCGGCCGCCGGATCCATACGCATGTCGAGCGGACCGTCGAGCGAGAAACTGAATCCGCGCGCTGCATCGTCGAGTTGCGGCGAGGAAACACCGAGGTCGAGTAACAGACCGTTGACCTGCCCTTCCAGTTGTCGCTGCGCTACCACCCGGCTCAGCATTGTGAATGCACCCTGTTGTATTTCGAAACGAGGATCGTCGCTAAACTGCTCCTCTGCTGACTGCATCGCCTCAGGGTCCTTGTCCATGGCAAGCAGCCGCCCTTCTGGTCCGAGCTCATCAAGAATTGCAGCGGCATGACCGCCGCGACCAAAAGTTCCATCTACGTAGATACCATCCGGTTGTATTGCCAGTGCTGCCAGGACTTCTGCAAGCAGTACCGGCCGGTGTGTTTGGCGCTGTTCCACCTGTCAGCGTTTCAGATCACTGAACGGGTCGGGCAACTCGCCACTGCTATTGCCCTCTTCGACCCATGTGCCACACAGTTTCTCCCAGGCCTCTTCATTCCAGATTTCAAACTTGTTACCCAGTCCGGTCAGCACGACGCGCTTGTCGAGGCCGGCAAACTCGCGCAGGCGCTGCGGTATCAGCACGCGACCGTTCTTGTCCAGCTCCTGTTCGGTTGCAAAACCAAGCAGGACGCGCTGCAGGTTGCGCACGCGCCCGTCCTGGTTCGGCATGCGGACAAGGCTGCGCTGCAGTTCATCCCAGTCGGGGCGGGGATAGAGGCTCAGACAACGATTTTCGTCGACGGTCAGTACGACCTGGCCAGCACAACGCTCCACCAGCTCGGCGCGGTAGCGAGTCGGAAAGGCAAGCCGCCCCTTCGCGTCCAGATTGACGGTGCTACCACCAATGAACAAAACAGCCCCCTTATGCTCCCTTTGGACCCATTTATTACCACTGAGCCCCACTTTGCGACACTATAGGGAGAGAGGTTTGTTCCGTCAAGCATAAAATGTAAAAAATCGCCTTTTGGACAGTAACTTAGGACACATTCGAGAATTGCCTGGGTGAACTCCCTGGACATATAAAATGAAATCAAAAACTTGCCAAAGATACCTTGTGTAAATTGATAGCATAATGCCGATTTTCACCCTTCCGGGGCCCGGTAATGGCATGAATCCTGCCGGGCGGCCATGATTATACGCATGCTTCAAACCCAATATCCTGGGGTCCCCGGCATCGTGATTTCGTATATGGGGTAAACGGATATCAGCTGTACGTTTGCACGGTCGCGCCGATCCGGGCAGGCGACAGGTTATTTGCCGCAGGCTGTCAGACACGCGCCCGCTGCCAGCACACCACTATGTTCAGCCCATCGGCTACGGAATCCACGCAAAGAGATCGAAAAGATTTTCTCCCTCCCCCTCAGGGGGAGGGTTGGGGAGAGGGGGTCTGTATACAAACGGCCTGTTAATAACCCCTCTCCCTGCCCTCTCCCGGAGGGAGAGGGAATCTACTGTTTATTTCCGTGTTCTTCTGTCGATCCCGTGGCCACTGCTTTCCGCATGAGCAGCATATGAAGTATAAAAAAGGCCTGCATATGCAGGCCTTTTTTATCGGGTGATTCGCGACTGATCAGAACGGGATATCATCGTCGAAGTCATCGGCGCCGGCAGTCGCCGGTGCCGGTGCGGCCTTGGACTGGGGTGCCGCATCACTCTGGAAGCCGGCGCTGCCGCCGCCGCGACCACCGAGCATCTGCATGTTGTCGGCAACGATCTCCGTGGTATAGCGGTCGTTGCCGGAATTGTCCTGCCATTTGCGGGTCTGCAGTCTGCCTTCGATATAGACCTGCGAGCCCTTCTTCAGGTATTCGCCGGCAATCTCGCCCAGCCGCCGGAACAGCACGATACGGTGCCACTCGGTTTTTTCCTGCGGCTCACCGGTCTGCTTGTCTTTCCAGGATTCGGAGGTTGCCAGCGTAATGTTCGCCACCGCGTTACCGTTCGGCATGTAACGGACTTCCGGGTCCTTGCCGAGGTTCCCGACCAGAATCACCTTGTTCACTCCTCGCGCCATGTTGTTCTCCTGTTATATATGTATGTGGTTTCGATAGGGTTGCGTCACCGGCATTCGAAACCGGGTGGCGTGATCCTGCTGTGGCTATTTTATGCGATGGCAGGCACCGCATCCATGCAATTCCGTGAGGTCAATACCCAACGGGATGTAAGGTAGGGCGGTCAGTACCGGTCAGGGCAACGTCGATTCATCGAATACCCGCCGGTCGATCCTCAGATAGGCCACTCCGTCTTCCTCGACCACAACCGCCTCGGACACCCCGGCAAGCCCGCGCAGCCTTTCCGCCAGCCCCTCACGGCCGACACTGGACTGCCCGCCCAGACTGTAGACGTAATTGCTGAGCTTCGCCGGCGGCACCAAACAGGAAAAAGGCATGCAGCCCGAACTGCCCCTGCAACCAGCCGGCCATGACACCGCCGGCAAACGCGCCCATGAACTGCGCACTGGAATAGAAGCCCATGGCGGTGCCACGGCAATCGACCGGCGCCACGCGCGATATCAGCGAAGGCAGCATGGCCTCCAGCAGGTTAAAGGCCGTAAAAAACACCAGCAGCATGGCGACCACGCTGACGACCGATACCGGCAGTGCATACAGTCCGGCCAGCGCCGTCATCAACAGCCCGATGGCCGCCAGGAACACGGCCCGCGTGTGTCCCCTGCGCTCTGCCAGGATGATCAGCGGGATCATGGCCGCTACCGAGCAGACCAGTACCGGCAGGTAGATCTTCCAGTGGTCCGCGGCCAGCACCGCCGCCTCGTCCCGCAAAATCAGCGGCAACACCACGAAACTGCCGGTGAGAATGGCGTGCATGCGTGAGGATACGGCCGAACTGGGCCGGTACCGCCTCGGCCTCGCGGTGAATGCGCAGTTCTGCCGGTCGCGGCACCACGAACTGCACCACCAGCACACCGCCCAGCGCCAGCACGGCGGTCAGGGCGAAAATTCCGGGCACACCGACAAGATTGTACAGCACCGGTCCAAGGATCAGGGCCAGCGCAAACGACAGACCAATACTCATGCCGATCAGCGCCATGGTCTTGATGCGGTGCTGCTCCCGCGTCAGGTCCGCGGCCAGCGCCATGATGGCCGCGGCAATCGCGCCCGCCCCCTGCAGCGCGCGACCGAGGATGATGAGCCAGATGCTGTCCGCCAGCGCCGCCATCACGCTGCCCAAGGCAAACACCAGCAGGCCGCCAATAATCACCGGCTTGCGGCCGATCCGGTCGGACAGCAGACCGGCCGGGATCTGCAACAGGGCCTGGGTGACGCCATAGATGCCGATGGCCAGCCCGGTCAGCGCCGGGGTCACCCCTTCCAGGTCGGTGGCATACAGGGCAAATACCGGCAGGATCATGAACAGGCCCAGCATCCGCAGGGCATAAATGCCTGAAAGAGAAAGGGCTGCACGCAACTCGGTGCGATTCATACCCGGTCCCGGGTTGCCTGCCTGACTCACTGTTTTGCTGTCCTTTTGCCTGTAGCCGGGAAAACGCCGTATATTAACAGGTTGGCCGACCAGGCACAGAGCGCATGGACACGATTCATATCCGGGGTGCCCGCACCCATAACCTGCAGAATATCGATCTCGACCTGCCGCG
>CAMYKJ010000047.1:5033-11056 GCA_947258945.1 uncultured Ectothiorhodospiraceae bacterium | reverse complement strand
CCGACCAGGAATAAAAGCCACCTTGGCTGTCTGCTCCTTCCCGGCTAGCCACATTAACCTGTCTAGGGGCTCAGATCTAATGACTCAAAAAACTTTTCGGATGACCTGGCGAACGCTGCTGGTTTCTTCAGCGGTGCTCTCCATCGCGTTGGTAATATATCTTGATATGAATGCATAAGCAGGTGTAACCCATGAGTAGAATGCGACACGTAACTACCATTTCCACATGCGCGCTGGTTTTCCTTGCGTTGGCGGCAGCGGCCCCCGGCCTTGTGTTTGCACAGGGCAGCTCTGTCGAAGTGCCCGTAAATGCACACGCCAAGAGATTCGGCAAGGGCTGGGAGTGTGACCAGGGCTATCGGAAGAGGGGCGGGGCCTGTGCAGCCGTCGATATACCTGTAAATGCATATCCGACCTATACATCCTACGGGAACGGCTGGAGTTGCGCTCGAGGCTATCGGGAAGTGAGCGGGGCCTGCGTAGCCCTCGAGATACCTGCAAATGCATACCCGACAAATACGTCCTACGGCAACGGCTGGCGATGTGGTCGAGGTTATCGGCAGACCAAAGAGGACTGTCCGCCCATCAAGGTGCCTGCGAATGCCTATCTGAACTCCCCCGGTGACAGCTGGAAATGCAATCGTGGGTATCGAGCGGTCGATAAAACCTGTGCCGCTATCAAAGTACCAGCGAACGGCTTCTTGACGGATTCCTCACACGGGGCTGGCTGGGCATGCGATCACGGGTTTCGCGCGATCGGTGAGAACTGCGTCGCCGTCATCGTGCCGGCGAACGCCTACCTGGAAGACTCATCCTATGGTTCCGGATGGAAATGCGAGCGTGGGTATCGAATAGACAACGAGGCCTGCGTCGCGGTGAAGGTGGCGCAGAATGCCCACCTTAATTCTTCCGGAAGCGACTGGGTATGCAACCGCCCGTACCACAGGAAAGAGGGCAGATGCTCACTGCCTTGAGAGAACAGACAGCTCCGGCCAGGCTGACCCGGCAAATCAGTCCGGGTAAGGCAGTTACTGGTCTCAAAATCAACTATCAATTATCTGGAGAAGATTATGTCAAAGGAACGCAAAAGTAACCGGGAAGCCAAGAAACAGCCTGCCATGACACCGAAAGAAAAGAAGGCTGCCAAGAAGTCCAGGAAGGAAGCCCGGAGTATCCTGGGCGAGCACGGGGGGTAAATTGTATTAGATCAGGCTGGCAAACGCGTCGGCCTGAGCGGTGGACCCCGCGTGGGGGGCATTATTTCCACCAATTCTGCAATCGGGAGCTTCAATAGTGGCCTGTGAGGACTGTATTTCCTCCGCAGCGCGTCACGTCGCAATTCATAATCAGACCTGTGTGGAGGATGCCTTCAACCTGGCGCACCAGTTCACTGCCAACACTCTTATTCTGTTCAATCCCCCATCGGCCATCTCTTTGAGAACACCCGGGCGACACCGGCTGGTCTTCACCGCGGTGCGTATAAATGCGCCCGTCTCCTGCTGCTCTGTGTGATACCGCACTCGAGCACCCGGAATATGGCATGATTACTTCAGGGCGCAGGCGGTCGGATGGCATGGAAATCCGTGGTACAGGTTTCAGGCAAACACGGTTCACAAGGCCCATGATGCACCTGTCAGCCCGGTTTCAAGAGAGGAGATATTTATAGCCATTAAAGAGAAAGTTGTATCGGCACGCACATGGAATGCGCTGCGTTATGACCGTGATACCGAGTTATTGCGCTCGGAGTTGTTCAGTATCGGGCAACTGAAGCGTCACGCGGTAACGCTGGCTGGCGAGCATAACATTGAGCCGCATCCGGGGCCGGACAGGTTGTTGCCGCGGTTGGCGGACAATGAACGCGTTTTGCTGGACGCGTATGACGTCGTCACAGCCGCAGCCAAGACAGGCCAACGGATCGCGTCGGCAGAGGCCTGGTTGCTCGACAATTTCTATCTCATCGAGCAGCAGATCATTCTGGCGCGTCGGCATCTGCCGCGCGGGTACAGCCGGCAGCTGCCACGACTGGCAGATGGCCAGTCAGCTGGTTTTCCCCGTATCTATGATCTGGCTCTGGAATTGATCTCGCACATGGACGGCCGGGTCGATGACGCCAACACCACCCAGTTCGTCGCCGCCTACCAGAGCGCTGAACCGTTAAAGCTGGGCGAGTTGTGGGCATTCCCGATCATGCTGCAGTTGGCGCTACTGGAAAATCTGCGTCGCGTCGGCTTGCGTATTGCCCATCGGCGCGAGGAGCGTGATGCGGCCATTACATGGGCAGACCGCATGCTCGCGGTAGCCGAAAAGGAACCGAGACGGCTTATCCAGTTGCTGGCCGAGTTTGCCAATGCGGATGTACCCCTGACTGCACCGTTTGTGGAGGAATTTTACGCAAGGCTTCAGGCACAGGGGCCTGCCATGGCATTCGTTCAAACCTGGGTCGAGCAAAAACTGGTCGAACAGGGGGTGACCGCCACGCAGTTGTCGGAGACGGCCAGCCGAACGGCTGCGACCAACCAGATTTCCATCGCCAACAGTATCGGCAGTCTGCGTTTCATTGGCGCAATGGACTGGAAGAACTTCGTCGAGTCGCTCAGTGTCGTGGAGCGTGCCTTGCGAGAAGACCCTGCCGGGATGTATGCCGGTCAGGATTTCACCACCCGCGACCGGTACCGGCATGTCATCGAGGACGTGGCAAGGGGCAGTTCAGACAGTGAGCTGGCGGTTGCGCGTGAAGCCATTGCTCTCGCGCAGAACTCTGCAGAACGATTGGGCGCCAATGACCGCAGCGCACACGTCGGCTACTACCTGATCGATCGCGGACGGCAGAGTCTGGAGCGTGTGGTCGGCTGCCGATTGTCGTGGACCAGGCGGGCGAGTCGGGCGAGTCGGCAACTCCGCCTGTTCCTTTACCTCGCTCCCATGCTGTTGCTCACAGCACTGGTGACCTCAGTCATGCTGTCCTCATTTGGCGGGCTCGGCCCGGCTGACTGGCGATACTGGCTGTTTGCGGTCACCGGTCTCATCGGTGTCTCGGCGCTGGCCGTCCCGCTGGTGAACCTGCTGGTCACGCTCTTCCTGCCGCCTCGCGTGTTACCACGCCTGGATTTTTCCCAGGGAATTCCTGACGCTCATCGCACGATGGTCATTGTTCCCACCTTGCTAAGCAGTCCGCAGGCGATTGAAGATCTTATAGAGGCCCTTGAAATCCGCTATCTGGGTAATCGCGATCCCAATCTGTTCTTTGCCTTGCTGACGGATTTCCATGACGCGCCCGAGCGTATGCTGCCAGGTGATGCTGCATTGCTCACCCAGGCCCGTGCAGCTGTCGGGGCGCTCAACGAGACCTACCGGGATGACCGCCCCTGCATCTTCTACCTGTTTCATCGCCCGCGGGTATGGAATCCTTACGAGCAGGTGTGGATGGGATACGAGCGCAAGCGCGGCAAACTGGAACAATTCAATGCCTTGCTGCGGGGAGGCGAGCAAACTGCTTTTTCGGATATTGTCGGTGATGCGTCCATCCTCGGTTCGATCAGGTACGTCATCACCCTGGATACCGACACGCAACTGCCCCGCGATGCGGCGCGTACACTGATAGGTAACATCGCTCATCCCCTCAATCGGCCGGTGTACGATGCCGCTAAGGGGCGCATTGTCGAAGGCTATGCGATCCTGCAACCACGGGCCTCGATCAGTCTGACCAGTGCTGGTCAGTCACGGTTTTCGAAACTGTTCGCGGGTGAGTCAGGCATCGATCCATATTCACGCCAGGTATCGGATGTTTATCAGGATATTTTCGGCGAGGGGTCATTCATCGGCAAGGGCATCTACGATGTGGATGCCTTTCGTCAGGCCGTGGATGGACGTTTTCCGGAGAATCTTGTTCTCAGTCACGATCTTCTGGAAGCCGGGTATGCGCGTTCTGCCCTGGTGAGCGATGTTGATCTGATTGAAGAACACCCGGCCAGTTATGCCATCGAGGCCAGCCGGCGACACCGGTGGATACGTGGCGACTGGCAGCTTGCCGGCTGGCTGCTCCCGCGCGTGCCCGGACCACACGGGTCGAGAGAATCGAAGGGGATGCGGCAACCGAACCCGCTCTCTGCCTTGTCGATGTGGAAAGTTTTCGACAATCTGCGACGCAGCCTCGTGCCGCCGTCGCTGCTTGCCTTGCTGATCGCTGGCTGGCTGCTTGGGCCGGGACCGGCCTGGTTCTGGACGCTGCTGGTCGCGGGTATAGTGTTCCTGCCCACCTTGCTGGGAGCCGTGATCGAACTCGTCCGCAAGCCCGAAGAGCGTGACTGGCTGCTGCACCTGGCCCTGACAGGTAAATCTGCGGGCCGCCCGATCGCGCTCGCATTTTTGACGCTGGTCTTTTTGCCCTACGATGCGCTGATTTACCTGGATGCGATCCTGCGCTCGGGTGTGCGGATGCTGTTCACGCGACGCGGGCTGTTGATCTGGCAATTGCGTGCCTACGCAGTGCGCAACGCGCGCCGTACGCTGACCGACTTTTTTATCGAGATGTGGATCGCGCCTGTACTCGCACTGGCACTGGCTGTTGTGCTGTGGCAAACCCGCACAGCGGAAGGATTCTTCTGGGCACCGGTGTTATCGCTCTGGCTGGTTTCGCCCATCGTTGGCTGGTGGATCAGCAGGCCGCTTGCCCCTCCCGAACTGAACCTGAGCGTTGCACAACAGGCCTTCCTGCGGGCAACGGCCCGTCGAACCTGGCGCTTCTTCGCACAGTTCGTCGGTCCGGAGAACAACTGGTTGCCGCCCGATAACTTCCAGGAACATCCGGCTCCGGTTATCGCCTCGCGTACCTCGCCCACGAACATCGGCATGGCGCTGCTGGCGAACCAGGCAGCGTACGACTTTGGTTACATCAGCGCTGGCGAATTCCTGCGGCTGGTCGACAACACGCTGGCGGCGATGGAAAAGCTGGAGCGCTACCGTGGCCATTTTTACAACTGGTATGACACACACACGCTGCAACCGCTGCACCCGCAGTATGTCTCATCGGTGGACAGCGGCAACCTGGCCGGTAGCTTGCTCACCCTGCAGGCCGGACTGCTCGAACTGAAAGACCAGCCGATACTGTCAGCAAACGCGTTTCAGGGATTGCAGGACACCTTGCAGGTGCTTGCCGATCACCTGCCCGCGTCGCCGGTCCCGGAGCTTGCGAAAAAAGTCGCGTTTCTGCAAGACACACTTCACTCGCTCACGCTGAACGGGCAGCCACAGACACTGGCTGCCGCAAAGAGTGTGCTGGATGAGATTCATCGCACTGGCGAGGGGCTGGTTGCATGGCTACCGGCAGATGTTGATCTTGATGGCGATCTGTTTTACTGGGCACAGGCATTCGACCAGCAGTCCCTTGCATTGCGTGATGACCTCGGGTCGCTGGTGCCCGAACCGCGAGACCTCAGCTATATCCCGACCCTGGCGGAATTGGCCAGTGCGAGCACGGTTGGCGCTGCGACGCAGTTGTCAGTCGGAGCAGCCGCTGTGGCAGCGACCCATTACAAGGGTGCGCTGGAGCGGCTCAGAATCATCGACGATCTGGTGGGTCGTTGCCGTGAACTGGCAGTGATGGATTTTGAATTTCTCTACGATAGGTCGCGTGGCTTGTTATCCATAGGTTATGACGTGGGCGAGCGTCGACGTGATCCTTCCTGTTATGACCTGCTGGCATCCGAAGCGCGCCTGGCCAGTTTCCTGCTCATTGCGCAGGGGCAGGTTCCGCAGAAGCACTGGTTCTCACTTGGACGACTGCTGACAAGTCATGGCGGTGATGTGAGCCTGATTTCGTGGAGCGGCTCGATGTTTGAATACCTCATGCCGAGTCTGATCATGCCGAGTTATGAGAATACCTTGCTGGAGGCGACCTGCAAGGCCGCGGTTTCGCGTCAGATCGAATACGGCCGACAACGCGCCGTGCCCTGGGGAATTTCCGAGTCCTGCTATAACGCTGCCGATATGCACCATGTTTATCAATATCGGGCGTTCGGTGTGCC
>CAMYKJ010000047.1:0-5012 GCA_947258945.1 uncultured Ectothiorhodospiraceae bacterium | reverse complement strand
GGAGACGACCTGGTCATCGCTCCTTACGCCAGCGCACTGGCACTGACGGTGATGCCGCTGGAAGCGTGTCGGAACTTGCAGCGGCTTGCTGCCGAAGGTTTTCTCGGTGCCTATGGTTTCTATGAGGCGGTCGATTACACGCCATCGCGTGTGCCGCGGGGCAAGCATCATGCCATCGTGCACACCTTCATGGCCCACCATCAGGGCATGAGCCTGCTGGCCTTTGAGCAGGTATTACTCAACGCGCCGATGCAACGCCGCTTCATGTCTGACCCTCTCGTACGGGCGACGCAATTGTTGCTGCAGGAACGTGTTCCGAAACAGGGCGCCACGTTACACCCGCACGCCGCTGAAGTGAGTGCCGCCGCGCGCCCACCTGTCGTGCAGGCAGGCGAGATCATGCGCGTATTTACCGACCCGAACTCGCCGATACCTGAAGTTCACCTGTTGTCCAATGGCAGATACCATGTCATGGCGACCCATGCCGGTGGAGGTTATAGCCGCTGGGGCGAGCTGGCCGTCACCCGGTGGCGCGAGGATGCCACGTGCGATAGCTGGGGCACATTCATTTACCTGCGCGAGCGTGACACAGGATATTACTGGTCAGCCGCGTATCAACCGACACTGCGCGAGGCAGATCATTACGAGGCGATCTTCGTGCAGGCACGCGCTGAATACCGTCGGCGCGATGAGGCGATTGAAGCTCACACCGAGATCAGCGTTTCGCCCGAAGACGACGTTGAAATCCGCCGTGTCACGCTCACCAATCTGTCGTCCCGTACCCGTCATATCGAGGTGACGAGTTATGCGGAGGTCGTGCTGGCGCCATTGAATGCCGACCTGGCCCACCGCTCATTCAGCAACCTGTTCGTGCAAACCGAAATTCTGCCCGACCGCCAGGCGATCCTCTGCACCCGGCGCCCCCGTACACCCGGGGAACAGGTGCCGTGGATGTTTCACCTGTTGGCAACGCCGGGCGCGGTTGCCGACGACTCGTCTTACGAGACTGACCGCGCCAAATTCATCGGGCGGGGTCGAACGGCGGCCAATCCGGTGGTATTGGATAGCAGTGACGATCCGCCGGCGTTGTCGAACACGGAGGGTTCGGTGCTTGATCCCATTGTGGCGATCCGTCGCACGATCACATTGTCACCCGACGAATCGGCAACCGTGCAGATTATCTCCGGTGTCGCGGACACGCGCGAGGCCGCACTGGCAGTACTCGATAAGTATTGTGACCGGCATTTCATCGAGCGTGCCTTTGAAATGGCATGGTTCCAGAGTCAGGAAGTGCTGCGCCACCTCAACGCAACCGAGGCCGACGCCCAGGTCTTCGGCCGCCTGGCCACGTCGGTTATATACGGCCATGCCTTGCGCCGCGCTGCGCCCAGCGTCATCGCGCGTAACCGGCTGGGTCAGCCCGGGCTTTGGAGCTTTGCCGTCTCGGGCGATCTGCCGATCATCCTGATACGTATCGGCAGCCTGGACCGCATCGACCTGGTCAAGCAGGTGCTGCAGGCCCATAGCTATTGGCGGATGAAGGGGTTGACTGCAGACCTGGTGATTGTGAACGAGGATTTCTCGGGGTACCGGGCCGTTCTGCAGGACCAGATCATGGGGCTGATCAACGCGGGACCCGAGGCGCAAGTTCTCGACAAACCGGGCGGGGTCTTCGTGCGGCGCACCGAGGAGCTTTCCGAGGAGGACCGGGTCCTGTTCCAGACCGTCGCCCGCATCGTTTTCACTGATACGGCCGAGACCCTGGCAGAGCAGGTACAACGCCGTATACCGATTGAGCGCCTGCCGGGCCGTCTGACACCAGTGCTGGAACCGGTAACCGAACCGGCCTATCCGCTGTCGGCGCGCGAACGCATTTTCTGCAATGGCCCGGGAGGTTTCACACCCGACGGGCATGAATATGTCGTTACCCTCGAGCCGGGTCAGACCACGCCGGCGCCATGGGCCAATGTGATTGCCAGCCCGCATATTGGCACGGTCGTCAGCGAGAGCGGGGGCGCGTATACCTGGGTGGAAAATGCGCACGAGTTCCGGTTGACCAACTGGCACGATGACCCGCTTGTCGACAGCAGTGGTGAGGCGCTCTATATTCGCGACGAGGAAACGGGCGCGTTCTGGTCGCCGACGTCATTGCCTGCCTGCGGCCGGTCCGGGTATGTGTGCCGGCATGGGTTCGGGTACAGCGTGTTCGAGCATTACGAGGCGGACATCTCCTCGGAACTGTATACCTACGTCGCCATGGACGCACCGGTGAAGTTCGTCGTGTTAAAGCTGCGCAATCACGCACGACGCACACGTCACCTGTCGCTGACGGGGTATTGGGAGCTGGTACTCGGCGAGTGGCGGCACGCCAATCTGATGCATATTGTTACCGAAACCGATCCACACAGCGGGGCGCTGTTCGCGCGCAATGCTTATGGCCGTGAATGTGCCAATCGGGTCGTCTTTGCGCAGGTCAGCGAGGCAGGGTGCGCGGTGACCGGCAACCGTACCGAATTCATTGGCCGCAACGGCACGCTGGCCAGCCCGGCAGCGATGCACCATGAACGCCTGTCGGGCAGGGTGGGTGCGGGCCTCGATCCGTGCGCCGCGATCCAGACCTGGATCGAACTGGCCGACGGGCAGGAACGCGAGATCGTGTTCGTATTCGGCGCAGCCAGGGACAGCGACGAAGCGCGGCATTTCATCCAGCGCTTCGGCGGACCGGCTGGCGCCCGGCAGGCACTGGAAGCGGTGTGGCAATACTGGAACCACACCCTGGGTGCAGTGAATGTGGAGACGCCGGATCCGGCGCTGGACGTGATGGCCAACGGCTGGCTGGTCTACCAGACCCTGTCCTGCCGGCTCTGGGGCCGAAGTGGCTACTATCAATCCGGCGGGGCCTACGGTTTCCGCGATCAATTGCAGGACACCATGGCGCTGATCCATGCGACACCGTGGCTCGCCCGCGAGCAGCTGGTCCGCTGCGCCGGGCATCAGTTTCTCCGGGGTGACGTGCAACACTGGTGGCATCCGCCCAACGGACAGGGCGTGCGCACCCATTTTTCCGATGATTATCTATGGCTGCCTTATGCAACCTGTCGTTATGTACAGGCGACCGGCGATACGGGTGTACTCGACGAGTCCGTGCATTTCCTGGAGGGCCGCGAACTGAACCCGGAAGAGGAGGCCTACTATGACCAGCCACAGCGCTCGGTGGAGGCGGCAAGCCTCTACGAGCATTGCGTGCGTTCAATCAATCACGGCTTACGCTTCGGCGAGCATCAATTGCCGCTGATGGGCTGCGGCGACTGGAACGATGGTATGAATCTCGTCGGTCGTGACGGCAAGGGGGAGAGCGTCTGGCTGGCGTGGTTCCTGTACGAGAATCTGCAGTTGTTTGCCGGTCTGGCTCATGGCCGGGGCGACGCGGCCTTTGCCGAGGTCTGCGCCGGGCAGGCTGCACGGCTGCGCAAGAACATAGAGGCCCATGCCTGGGATGGCGGTTGGTATCGGCGGGCCTGGTTCGATAATGGCACACCCCTGGGTTCGGCCGACAATGACGAATGTCAGATCGATTCGATCAGCCAGAGTTGGGCGGTCATCTCGGGTGGTGGCGATCCCGTGCGCGCCCGTCAGGCGATGGCGGCCGTGGACAAACACCTGGTGCGCCGCGATGCGCAGTTAATCCAGTTGCTTGACCCGCCCTTCGACAAATCAGGACTTGAACCCGGTTATATCAAGGGCTATGTGCCCGGTGTCCGTGAGAACGGTGGCCAGTATACACATGCCGCGATCTGGACCACGATGGCGTTTGCCATGCTGGGTGACAGGGACAGGGCCTGGGAATTATTCAGTATGCTTAATCCCGTCAATCACGGCAGTCAGCCGGATGACATCGAGCGCTACAGGGTCGAGCCCTACGTTATGAGTGCGGATATTTATGCTACGTCGCCACACACGGGTCGGGGCGGCTGGACCTGGTACACCGGGGCGGCGGGCTGGATGTACCGGTTGACCGTGGAAACACTGCTGGGCGTGCAACTGGAAGTAGACCATCTGCGCATCGCCCCCTGTATTCCGGCTCATTGGGAATCGTACAAAATCCACTACCGCTATCGCGAGACGGTCTACCATATCACCGTCAGGCGCGTTGGCGAAAAGCCGGAGTTTGACAGCCGCGTAACGCTAGATGGCGTCGTGGTAGATGTAATACACCCGGGTGGGACAGGACGACCACAGGGCACGATCCCCCTTGTGGACGATCGCCGGGAGCACTATGTCGAGGTGGATCTGGGATAAGGGCATTACTGACTGTCACTGAAGATCACACATCATCATGTCCGATAAAGCCTTAACACCGATAATCCAGGGAACACCGATCTTACCGGGTCTGGCGCAAGGCATCATCCATGTACATCGCAGCCTGCTTGGTCCTATAAACGTCCCGGTGGCTATAGAACAAGACAACGTCAAAGAAGAATTTGCCCGTCTTGATACCGCAACGGCGAGAATCTCGGAGGATCTCTTCGACCTGGCCACGCGGGCGGAAAAGGAAATCGATTCCAGACTGGCTGAAGTTTTCGGGGCCCATCAACTCATGCTGAATGATGCCTCCTTGGGAGAGGCGCTTCGAAATGAAATCGTGGGCAACCTGGTCAACGCCAGCAGTGCCAGGTGTCAGCTGTCTCATTAACCTGGTTAATTTGCTTTCCGGGTGCAATGCGAGGACACTGTACATAGCACTTCGTCTGTCAGTACGCTAGTCACACAGCCGCACAACATGACTGAACGGTCATTGTTGCCTGTCATGCCCGCTTCTAACGGGCACCAATCTGCCACACCGTTATGCACAACTTGCTGCTGGCAAGGAACAGATGGCGCACCCTTTACCGCATTTAACCAGGACAGCCCCGATGACCCAATTCACACAAAATGCCCAGGATACCGAAACTTCCAGTCAACACGCCGGGATTCGCCTGGCGGAACTGATCGACCAGAACTGGAGCCGGAAC